>JALZNB010000028.1 GCA_030857905.1 Actinomycetota bacterium | reverse complement strand
TCACCGGGGCGGCCCGACGGGCCCAGCCAACACACCCACGCGCGTAACCGAAGGAAAACGCACGATGTCGAACTTCACCGCGGCCGACGTAAAGCGGCTCCGGGAGCTGACCGGCGCAGGCATGATGGACTGCAAGAACGCGCTTGTCGAGACCGACGGCGACTACGACAAGGCCGTCGAGATCCTGCGCATCAAGGGTGCCAAGGACGTCGGCAAGCGCGCCGAGCGCGCCACCGCCCAGGGCCTTGTCGCCTCGGAAGGCGGAGTCCTGGTCGAGCTGAACTGCGAGACCGACTTCGTCGCCAAGAACGACGAGTTCCAGGAGCTGGCCACCAGGATCCTGGCCGTCGCCAAGGAGAGCAAGCCCGCGGACGTCGACACGCTGCGTGGCGTCGCGCTCGACGGCGGCACCGTCGGCGACGCCGTGCACGCGCTCTCGGCCAAGATCGGCGAGAAGCTGGAACTGCGCCGCGCGGTCGTCTTCGACGGCACGGTCACCACCTACCTGCACCGCCGCGACCCCGACCTGCCGCCCGCGGTTGGCGTGTTGGTCGAGTACACCGGCGACAACGCCGAGGTCGCGCGCGCCGCCGCGATGCAGATCGCCGCGATGAAGCCGCGTTACGTCACCCGCGACGAGGTTCCCGCGGACGTCGTGGCCAGCGAGAAGCGCATCGCCGAGGAGACCGCTCGCGAGGAGGGCAAGCCGGAAGCCGCGCTGCCCAAGATCGTCGAAGGCCGGGTCAACGGCTTCTACAAGGACGTCGTGCTGCTCGAACAGTCCTCGGTCACCGACTCCAAGAAGTCGGTGAAGGCCGTGCTGGACGAGGCGGGCGTCACCGTCACCCGGTTCGCGCGGTTCGAGGTCGGCCAGTCCTGACCGCGGTTCGCGACACAGTGATGAGGGTTATGCCCCGTTCTCGGACCGCCGAGGGCGGGGCATAGTCACGAGGAGGGTCAACGTGACTCAGAACAGCGGCTTTCGCCGAGTGCTGCTCAAGCTGGGCGGCGAGATGTTCGGCGGTGGCGAGGTCGGCGTCGATCCGGATGTGGTCTACAACGTGGCCCGCCAGATCGCGGACGTCGTCCGCGGCGGGGTGCAGACCTCGATCGTCATCGGCGGCGGCAATTTCTTCCGTGGCGCGGAGTTGAGCCAGCGCGGCATGGACCGTGACCGTGCCGACTACATGGCGATGTTGGGCACGGTGATGAACTGCCTGGCTCTGCAGGACTTCCTGGAGAAGGAAGGCATCGACACCAGGGTCCAGACGGCGATCACGATGGGCCAGGTCGCCGAGCCCTACATCCCGCGCCGGGCCGAGCGGCACCTGGAGAAGGGCCGCGTGGTGATCTTCGGTTGTGGGGTCGGCATGCCGTACTTCTCCACCGACACCGCCGCCGCGCAACGCGCCCTGGAGATCGGTTGCGACGCCGTGCTGATGGCCAAGGCCGTCGACGGGGTCTACGACTCGGATCCGAGGTTGAACCCGGACGCGAAGATGTTCACCGACATCACCCACCGCGAGGTGCTCGAACGGCACCTCAAGGTCGCCGACGCCACGGCGTTCAGCCTGTGTATGGACAACAACATGCCGATCATCGTGTTCAACCTCTTGACGGAGGGGAACATCGCGCGCGCTGTGCGTGGTGAGAGGATCGGCACGCTGGTCAGTACGCCCACTGCCTGACCGCGAGAGAACAAGGAGTTCCCTTGATCGACGACACACTCCTCGACGCCGAGGAGAAGATGGAAAAAGCGGTGTCGGTGGCGAAGGACGACCTCTCGGCCGTTCGCACCGGCCGGGCGACGCCCTCGATGTTCTCCCGGGTCGTCGTCGACTACTACGGGTCGTTCACCCCGCTGAACCAGTTGGCGAGCATCGCCGTCCCGGAGGCGCGGATGGCCGTGGTCAAGCCCTACGACGTCAGCCAACTCAACGCCATCGAGAAGGCGATCCGTGATTCCGACCTCGGGGTGAACCCGAGCAACGACGGCACGATCATCCGCATCGTCATCCCGCAGCTCTCCGAGGAGCGCCGCAAGGAGATGGTGAAGGTCGCCAAGACCAAGGGCGAGGACGCCAAGATCACCATTCGCAACATCCGCCGCAAGGCCAAGGACGACCTCGACCGCCTGGTCAAGGACGGCGAGTCCGGCGAGGACGACGTCGCGCGCGCGGAGAAGGAACTGCAGAACCTGACCGACAAGTACGTCGCCCAGGTGGATGAACTGGTCAAGCACAAGGAAGCCGAGCTACTCGAGGTCTGACCTCGACTGTCTCAAGGGGATCGTGGGATGGTGGCCGGGCACGGTGGAGAGCGCACGCATGTCGAAGAACGCCCTGTGATCACGGGAGAGTCCGCGCCGAAGGCGTCACGGGCAGGTCGAAACCTGCCTGCCGCGATCGCGGTCGGCGTGGTCCTCGGGGGCGCGATCCTGCTCGCCCTGCTCACCGTGCGGCATGTCTTCGTCGGCATCGTCGCCGTCGCGGTCGCCATCGCCACCTGGGAACTCGCCGGTGCGCTGCGCCGGGGTGCGGGGATCGAGGTGGCGCGCTGGCCCGCGCTCATCGGCGGTCAGGCGATGGTGTGGCTGTCGTGGCCGTTCGAACGTGACGGTGTGCTCGCCGCGTTCGCGGTCACGATCCTGGCGTGCCTGTTGTGGCGGTTGCGCGGTGGTGTCGAGAACTATCTGCGCGACGCGACCGCTTCGGTGTTCACCGTGGCCTATGTGCCGCTGTTCGCCTCCTTCGCGGCCATGCTGGTCGTCCCGGAGGACGGCACCGCCCGCGTGTTGTGCTTCATGATCCTTGTGGTCGCTTCGGACACCGGTGGCTATGTCGCCGGTGTGCTGTTCGGCAAGCATCCGATGGCGCCGACGATCAGCCCGAAGAAGTCCTGGGAGGGGTTCTGCGGTTCGCTGGTCGCCGGTGTCGTCGCCGGTGCGCTCACCGTCCACCTGATGCTCGGGGGACAGGTGTGGCAGGGCGTGCTGTTCGGTGCCGCGATCGTGGCCACCGCCACCCTGGGTGACCTGGTCGAGTCGGTGATCAAGCGTGATCTCGGCATCAAGGACATGGGCACGCTGCTGCCGGGGCACGGCGGCCTGATGGATCGAATGGACTCGTTGCTGCCCTCCGCGGTCGTCTCGTGGTTGTTGCTGCTGTGGTTCGTGCCCGCCTGAGTCAGTCGGCGTACGGGTCGTCCACCTCCGCGCCGATCACGTCCTCCGGCACGATGGTCAACGCTTTCGACCGGTCCAGCACGGTGAAGAACGCTCCCGTGGCATCTTCGAGCACCGCTGCCCGCCCGTAGGGCGAATCGAACGGTGCCACCGAGACGGCGCCGCCCAACGCCGCGGCAGTTGCCGCCGTCGCGTCAGTGCCGACGGCGGGGTCCACCTCGAAGAACACCATCCAGTGCGGCGGGTGGCCGGGTGGGAACTCCGGCCCCATCCGCAGCCGTCCGAGCACGTCGTCGCCGTCGAGCGACCACATCGTGTAGTCGACGTCGACACCGTCACCGATCTGGGTCTGCTCGAAGTCGAACAAGGCGCCGAAGAACGTGTCGGCGGCCCTGCCGTCCCAGGTGTTCAGCTCGGCCCAGGTGAACGCGCCGGGGAAGCCGGTGCCGAGGTTCCAACCGCGGTCCTGGTTCCAGAACCCGATCGGACCGCCGCTCGGATCGGTGGCGACCAGCAGGCTGCCCTGCCCGACGACTTCTCGGGGCGCGGTGAGGACTTGACCGCCGAGGTGCAGGACGCGTTCGGTGGTGTTCCCCGTGTCGTGCACGGTGAGGTAGAGCGTCCAGAGACTTGGTTGTCCTCCTTGGGGGATGTAGAGCCCGGCGACGGGAACATCGTCGAGATAGGCCATGGCGTACCCGTCGTCGCCGACGCGGTACCTCCAGCCGAACAGTTCGGTGTAGAAGGCCGTGCTGGCGTCGGGATCCGGCGTCGCGAGCTCGATCCAGCACGGTCTTCCCGGCGTGCCGTCTGGCACGTCGTCAATGGCACTGAGGGCGTCGGTCGGCATCATGGGGACCTCCTACCCAAAAGTTAACCCGATCGTGTACATCGGTAGGAGGTTCCGGCGTGATCCATCCGCGCCGAGCGGTCCCGATTTGTGCTTTCCTGGTTCCCATGGGGCTGATGTCGAGGGCGCGGGAACGGTTGACCGCATCGCTGCGCGGAGCCGACATCCTGCCGAGCCCCAACATCTGGCATTGGCCGGATGTCTATGAGGCCGAGAATCGCGCGCAGGACGTCGACGGCGACCTGTGGCGGTTGCTCGACGGGGTGGCCGACTGGACCGGGGACGTCCTTGATGTCGGCTGTGGTGACGGGTTCCACCTCGCCCGCTTCGCCAGGACCGCGTCGTCGGTGCTCGGCGTCGAGCCGCATCCGCCACTGGTGGAACGGGCACGTGCCAGGGTGGCCGGTCTCGATGGTGTCGCCGCCGTGCTCGGTTCGGCGCAGGCGTTACCCGTGCCGGACGCGGCGTACGACGTGGTGCACGCGCGGACCGCGTACTTCTTCGGGCCGGGCTGTGAGCCGGGATTGCGGGAGGCCGACCGAGTATTGCGGCCCGGCGGCGCGCTGGTGATCGTCGACCTTGACGCCGCACGGGCACCGTATGGCCGGTGGATGCGCGCGGACCTGCCCACCTACGACTCGGCCAAGGTCGACAAGTTCTTCGAACTCGCGGGCTTCGAGCGGCATCGGGTCGCGACCAGGTGGCGGTTCGCCGACCGGGGGGCGCTGGAGGCCGTGCTGCGCATCGAGTTCTCCGCCGCGGTCGCGGCACGGGCCATCAATGAGGTCGACGGGTTGGAGTTCCCGGTCGGCTACCGGGTACTGGTGCGCAGGAAGCCGACCGGGCTCATCCTCGGGTGATCACGACTCGTCATCGACCGGGTTGGCCTCGCCGAGGATGGCGTAGAGCTGGCGCCGGGCCTCGTTGACGATCTCGACCGCGCGCGCCTTCTGCCCGGACGTGGCCGCCTGGGAGACGCCGACGACCGCGGCGGTGAGCTGTGCCATCGCGCCGCGGAGGCTGACCTCCGAGGGGTCGACGTCGGCGGTGACCTGGTCCCACGGCGCAGTGCCGCCGAGCTTGCCGACCGCGGCGACGCCGTCGTCGGTCACCTCGAACATGCGCTTGCCGCCCTCCCCGTCGACCCCGCGCACCAGACCTTCGTCGGCGAGCAGTTGAAGGGTGGGGTAGACCGAGCCCGGGCTTGGCTTCCAGAACCCGCCGCTGCGCGCGGCGATCTCCTGGATCATCTCGTAGCCGTGCATC
>JALZNB010000002.1 GCA_030857905.1 Actinomycetota bacterium | reverse complement strand
GCCCGTTTCTCGTATTCGGCAAGCTCTTGCTAGTGGCGAGCCGCTAGCAAGTAACCAAGACGATGCTGAGCACCGAGCAGGTCGCTGATCCCTTGTCATTGCTCACGTTCGGGTCGGCAGGCGTACTTGAGACACGCTGCGCCGTAACAGTGTGCGTGCCGATGTTGAGCAGCCGCACGGGAACGCGGAACGTGCGATTGACCGTGGCGCCGGACGCGAGACCGTCCACCAGACAGGTCACGGTCCGACCGGCCACCGTGCAGTCCGAGCCCGGGGTGGCCGACATGTTCTGCGGAAGAGTCGCGGTGACCGTGCCCTTGACGGCCACATCGGGGCCGTTGTTGCGGACCGTCAGCTTGTAGTCGATGGTCGACACCAGCAGCCCCAACCTCGGGGTCGCGCCCAGGCTGACCGCGAGGTCGGCCGTCAGTGACGCGGTTCGGTTGAGCAGCACCGAGATGCCCGGTACCGCGCGGTTCGTGGTCACCAGGTCGGGCCGGGAGTCCTTGTCGACGTCGGCGGCGAGCACGTCGGTCGGCGTGGTGCCGGTGGCCAGCGTGGTCGCCGGGACGAAAGTGCCGTCGCCATTGCCCAGGACGGCCACCGAGTCCGCGCCCGCCACCGAGACCGCGAGGTCGTGGTCGCCGTCGCCGTCGAGGTCGGCCACGGTGACACCGAACGGATTCGGCCCGATGGGCAACGCGGTCGCCTGCCCGAACCCGGTCGGCGTGCCGACCAGGATCGAGGCCGTGCCATCGCCGTAGTTGGCGGTCGCGAGGTCGGTGCGACCGTCACCGTCGAAGTCGCCGGCGGCGATGTCGATCGGGTTGGCGCCTGCGGGGAACGTGCTGCCCGCGTCGAAGGTGCCGTTGCCCGCGCCCGCGAAGACCGACACCGTGCCCGCGAAGAACCCGGCGATGGCGATGTCGACATGCCCGTCACCGTTGAGGTCGTTCAGCACGACCCCACGCGAGTAACCACCCGAGGCGATGTCGGTACCCGCCCCCAGACTGCCGTCACCGTTACCGATCAACACCGTGATCCCGGACGGCCTGCTGATGACGACATCCGCCCGCCCATCCGCGTTGACATCCCCCGCCGCGATGCCCTCGGCACCCCCACTGACCGGAAACTGCACGCGCGTGGCGAAAGTGCCGTCGCCGTTGCCGAGCAGAACCGACACGTGCCCGGCGACCGTGACCGCGACATCGGCCCTGCCGTCCCCGTTGAAGTCGGCCGTGGCGAGCCCGGTCGGCTCATCCCCGGGGAACTTGCTGTTCCTGGGCCCGAAAGCGCCACCCCCCGTGCCGAGCAGCACGGTCAACTCCCACTGGTACCGATCGGCGGTGATCAGGTCGGGCAACCCGTCCCCATTGAGATCGGCCGCCACCACCGCCTCGGGCGTGTTCCCCGTCGCGTAGTCCGCGCGGGGGGCGAACGTGATCGGATTCGCCGCGGCCGCCGGGACCGCCACGGCGGTCACCACCGCCGCGGCACAGGTGAGAACGGTCAACAGGCGGTATCGAACGGGCATCGAGGACTACCTCCGATGGAGGGAAAAGGTGGCGTCGATCCCATCGCTCCCCGACACCGGTCCGTTTCCACAGCCTCGGCCAAGGCGCCCAGGTGAAGACGGTCACGGTCGGTTCTCGGCGCCGCCCAGGGGCGTTCTCGAGCCTTCCCCCTCGTCGGCTCGACGCTGCTCCTATCCGGACCAGCCGCTTCTCTCGAACCGCTCGGCGGCCTTCCATTCGATACAGGTGGGGCGCTCGCGCGTCCTCAGGAACTCGTCGAGCACTTCGTAGACCATCTCGACCGGCACCTCGGCGTAGGGCGGTATCCCAGTGTCGTACATACCGGCGAGGTACCCGGTCGACCAGGTGTCGTTTCGACCGGCGGCGGGCACCAGATTTTCGCGACCGTCGATGTATTTAAGGGTCCCAACTTCGTTGTAGACGCCGAACGTCAACGTGGGGACGGCGTGCATCGCTGATTCCTTCACCACGGAATACAGGCTCCAGACCCACGGAACTGTGATACCCGAATCATTGAGCGCGCGGACCTCGGAGACCAAGTCCACGTCCGGTCCAATTTGTGATATCGCAAAGAAGGGCATTTCGAGTACAGGAGCGGTCATCTTCCAACCCTACCGTGGTATGTTCTCTTGAATGGATTTCCGTTCTGGTCGGTACCGAGTACGGTCAGTGAGTACCCTTTCGGGATAAAATCCGACAAAAATTGGTCGCAGCCTATCATGAGACCTGGACCCGAACCGCATGGCGCGTGATTGATGATGACCCGCGCGTATCGTGCGCCATTCCGAATCATCATCGCGACGGTTTTCATCTCAACGTGGTTCGTCAGTGCGAACATGTCATCGGGCATCCCGAGAGAATCGATGCGCGCCGCGACCTCGTCAGTCCAAACATCTGCGCGCGTGGCGGAGATGGTTCCGACGTCTCGTCCGTCGAGGAGGACGTGTCCGGTCATCGGCGAATTGCGCTCACCTCGTCGGACGCGCGGTGGGAGGTCGTCCGAGTATGGCAGCGCTTCCTCTGGGTATCGGTCACCGTGTCGATTGGGCGGGGTGACGTGCGGTTTCGGTGTGCTCGTGCCCCTCACTCCGTTGATGCTGGCGAGATAGCGGGTGAGGACTTTCTCCACCGCGCTGATGGTCGCGAGCGATGTGGCCAACTCTTGACTCGCTTGTGCGAACCAGGCTGGAATTCGCGCGGCTTCCGCGTTTGTGGTGCCCTGGACCGCCGCGCCTGCTCGTTGGGCGGCGTCGTCAAGGCAGATGGCCGCGCCGGTGAGGTTGTGACGGGTCTGTTCGAGTTTGGCCGACACGTCGGCAAGGTGCGCGGTTAGCTGTTCCGTCGACACCTGATCAATCTAAGTTTCTTCCACGACAAACCCGGCCGAGCTGTGGTTCCGCGTCACTGGAGCAGTGTGGCCGCGACGGTCGCGCCCAGGTTCCAGCAGGCGTCCAGGTCGGGTTTGGTTGTCTCGCCGAGTACCACCACGGGTTCGGCGACCAGCTTCCATCCCATGCCCTTGGTGATCGCGCTGATGCTGCTCACCGCGCCTTCGGTGCCCTGGTTGCCGTGCACGTAGAACCCGAACGGCATGGCCTTGGTGGCGTCGAGGCACGGATAGTAGACGGTGTCGAAGAAATGTTTGAGCGCGCCGGACATGTAGCCGATATTCGCTGGTGTGCCGAGGATGACGCCATCGGCCGTGAGTACGTCGGGTGCTGTGGCCGACAAGGCTGGGCGGCGGATGACGTCGACCGTAGCCAAGTCCGGATCGTTCGTCCCGGACAGTATCGCCTCGAACATCGCGTGCAGTGCGGGTGACGGCGTGTGGTGGACGATCAGCAGTGTCGGCATCAGCTCAGCAGAGTCGAGACTTCGTCGGCGAGTGCGGTCAACCTTGTTGTCGCTGTTTCACGGGCGGTGGACAGCGCATCGGCATTGTCGACCGGTGCCACGACTTCGAGGTATGCCTTGATTTTCGGCTCGGTCCCGGACGGCCGGATGATCACTCGGACGCCGTCGCCGGTCAACCGCAGCACGTCGGCCTCCGGCAGGAGGTCCTCGGCTGTCACCGCGACGCCTGCCAGGTTTTCCGGTGGCTTCGAGCGCAGCGACGTCATCAGCGCGCCGATCCGGGCCAGGTCCGTCACCCGCAGCGAGACCTGTCGTGTCAGGTGTAGGCCGTGGGTGACGGCCAGGTCGTCGAGGGCGTCGAGCAGGGTGCGGCCGGACGCGCGCAGGGTGGCGGCGAGGTCGGCGGTCAGGATCGCCGCGGAGATGCCGTCCTTGTCGCGCACCGAATCGGGGTCGACGCAGTGGCCAAGGGCTTCCTCGTAGGCGTAGATCAATCCCTCGCCCGCGCGGACGAGCCACTTGAAGCCGGTCAGTGTTGACGCGTGGCGGGCACCGTGCTTGGTCGCGATCGCCTTCAGTAGCGATGACGACACGATAGTGTTTGCCACCAAGCGGTCTGGAGTGTCCACAGTAGACAAGACGTGTTCCCCGAGCAGCGCGCCGGTCTCGTCGCCGAGAAGCATCCGCCAAGTGCCGTCCCGGCCACGCACGCCCACGGCACACCGGTCCGCATCGGGGTCGAGCGCGATCGCCAGATCGGCGTCCACTTCGGACGCTCGCGCCAGCAGTAGGTCGGTGGCGCCGGGTTCTTCCGGGTTGGGGAACGGCACAGTCGGGAAGTCCGCGTCCGGTTTCGCCTGCTCGGCGACCATCCGCACGTCCACGAACCCGGCCTGGTTCAACGCCAACGCCAGCGGTCCCGCCCCCACCCCGTGCAACGCCGTCGCCACGATGCGCAGTTCGCGCGCGGTGCCGCGCGGCAGACCGGCGACTCGGGTCAGATAGGTCCGCAACACGTCGTCGCCGAGAGTCGTCCACGTGTCCGCCCGCTCGACCGACACCGCGGCGGGAACCACGGCGATGGCGGCTTCGATCTCTCGGTCGGCGGGTGGCACGATCTGGGCCCCGGAGTCGACATACAGCTTGTAACCGTTGTCGGCGGGCGGGTTGTGCGACGCCGTGATCTGCACCCCGGCCACCGCCGCGAACTCGCGCACCGCGAACGCCAGAACCGGTGTCGGCAACGGTTGTGGCAGTACCCGCACGTCGAACCCGGCCGCGGCGAGCACGCCTGCCGCGTCGGCGTAGAACTCTTCCGAACCGTGCCGGGCGTCCCTGCCGACGACGACCACGCCGCCCGCGTGACCGTGGGCCACCAACCAGTGCGCCAGTCCGGCGGTCGTGCGGATGACGACCGCCCGATTCATCCCGTTCGGTCCCGCCCGCACCGGGCCGCGCAACCCCGCGGTGCCGAAGGCCAGTGGACCGGACATCCGGTCGGCGAGTTCGTCCACCGCCGTCGCGTCACCGCCCATCGCGGCGGCCAGGACGCGTTGCAGTTCCAGTTTCGTGGTCTGTTCGGGATCGTCGGCGATCCAGCGGAAAGCGCGGTCCCGCAGGTCGCTGGTCAGCCGGGTCACGACCGGGTGGCCAACTCGCGCAGCAGCCTGCCCATGGTACCCGCCGCGGCCTGCCCGGCCTCCAGGACTTCCTCGTGGTTGAGCGGCTCACCGGAGATGCCAGCGGCCAGGTTCGTCACCAGGGACAGCCCGAACACCTCGACACCGGCCGCGCGCGCGGCGATGGCTTCGAGCACGGTGGACATTCCGACCAGGCCCGCGCCGAGGACGCCGAACATGCGGATCTCGGCGGGTGTCTCGAAGTGCGGCCCGGTCAGGCCCGCGTAGACACCCTCGCGCAGCGTCGGATCGATCTCCTTGGCGACCGCCCGCAGCCGCGACGAGTACAGGTCGGTCAGGTCGACGAACTCGGCGCCGACCAACGGGGAGAGCGCGGTCATGTTGATGTGGTCGCTGATCAGCACCGGTTCCCCGACCCGCGCGTCCCGCATCAGCCCCCCGGCCGCGTTGGTGAGCATGATCGTGCGCACCCCGGCCGCGGCTGCGGTGCGCACGTTGTGCGCGACCCTGGCCACTCCGTAGCCCTCGTAGAGGTGAGTGCGGCCCAGCATGACGAGCACCCGTTTGTCGCCGATCTCCAGCGAGCGGATCGTGCCACCGTGGCCGACGGCGGTGGGTGCCATGAAGCCGGGCAGCTCCGCCATCGGCACCTCGGCGACCGGGGTGCCCAGTTCGTCGGCGGCCGGGCGCCAGCCTGAGCCGAGGACGATGGCGAGGTCGTGGCTGGCGACCCCGGTTCGCTCCGCAAGCGCTTGCGCTGCCTGTTCGGCGACGGCTTTCGGGTCTGCGTCGATGTCGATACCGGTCACCCGTCGAGCCTACGCGGGCAGCGGCGTGGTTCGTCGGATCGCCAGGTGGATCACCACCCCTAACGGTGACAGCAGGATCGTGAACACCGGTAGGGGCCCGATGATGGGGTGAGTCCAACAGGGCGTCACGCCCGCGACCCTCGACGAGGACGCCGTCACCGTGGCAACGCGCATCACGGGGTCGGCGACAGCGCCAAGATCAGACGGAGACCCGGAACTCCGGGGCCGTGCGGGCGAACAACCCGCGCTTGCCCGAGTCCTCCTGCTCGATCGGTACCGTCAGGCTCACCACCCACAGGTCCTCGCCGATCGGCAGCACATTGGCGAAGGTGACCCGGTTCAGGTCGGCCGCGACCTGGGCGCCGGGCGCGTCCACGACGAGATCGACCGTCCGGAACGTCACCTGCTGCGCCGGTTCCGCCGCCCCGGCGCCGGACGCGGTGATCAGCGCCGACCCCACCAGGCGATAGCCGGGTGCGCGCGAGCCGAGCACCCGCAGGTACTGGTCCATCTTGTGATCGGGATAGAAGTTCGGGAACCGCTCCACCACCAGCTCCGCCGTGCCGTCCGGTGACACCCAGTGCACGCGGCTGCTGTTCGGCAGCGTCTTCGCCGATCGCTGTTCGACGAACTTGACCCAGTTGTCCGGGACCGGCAGGGAGAAGGCGCCGCCCTGCTCCCCGGCGAGTGTTGCCGCGTCCGCGGTCTGGGTGACGAGTTGACGGATGGTCGCCGACGCCTGAGATGACGTCGTCGACGACCGAGGGGGTGGCAGGACGCGTTCGCCGCCCGCGACCCTGGTCAACGCGAAACCACTACTCGCGGCCGCGAGGAACAACACCGCCGCGATGATCGTCAGCGCGACCATGCTGGGACCGCGTCGGGCAGGTGGCTCGGGAAACGGCAGCGGTCCGGGGCCAGGCGCCAGCGGCACACTTTCGGTGTCGGCCTCCACCGGGCTGGGCGGCTCGGGGGCCCGTACCGACGCGCTCGTGATCCGGACCGTCGGCGGTTCGTTGAGGTTCAAGCCCGAGAACACCGCCGTGCCTGGCACCGGTTGCAGCGGGTGCAGCAGCTCTCGCACCTCCCGCAGCGACATCCGCGCCGCGGGGTCCTTCACCATCAGCGCCGCGATGACCTCGCGCAGCGGGCCGTCGTACTCGGGGACCGGGACGTCGTCGTTGACGACGGCGGCGACCGTGTCCAGCACCGGCGCGTCCGGGTCGTACGGAGCCCGCCCCTCCACCGCGGCGAACAGCGTCACGCCGAGGCCCCATAAGTCGGCGCTCGGACTCACCTGGCCGCCCGCCGCGATCTCCGGGGCGATGTAGGCGGGCGACCCGAGCATCACCCCGGTCCGGGTGAGCGGGTGTTCCGAGACGTTGCGCGCGATGCCGAAGTCGGTCAGCTTGACCCGGCCGTCGTACCCGACCAACACGTTGCCCGGCTTCACGTCGCGGTGGGTGATCCCCGCCTCGTGCGCGGCCTGGAGCCCGGCAGCGACGGCGTCGGCGATCACCGCGGCGGGGGTGGTGCCGATTGGGCCATTCGTCCGTACGAGTTGGGCCAGGCTCACCGCGGGCATGTACTCCATGACCACGAACGGATCGCGGCCCACGCGGGCGACGTCGTGCAAGGTGATCACGTTCGGGTGGGACAGCACCGCGATCGCGCGGGCCTCGCGCAGGGTGCGTTCCCGCAGCTCGTCGGCCTCCCCCTGGGGGATGCCAGGGTGCAGCAGCACCTCTTTCACCGCGACCGGTCGGTGCAGGTACTCGTCGTAGGCCGCCCAGACCATGCCCATGGAGCCCTGGCCGAGCAGCCGCCGCAGGCGGTACCTGCCCGCTACCAGCCGCGTTACCGGTTCCGGGATGGACATTGGGCCATTGTCGCCGACCACGGCGTTGTTATCAGGTGAAGGCGAGAGCGCAACCCAATTGTGAACCGCGATCAGCCTCACAACGGTCCCACCTGGTGTTGGGCCGCGGTTTCCGTAGCATTGCGGGGCATGACATCCCCTTCCGCGCCACAGGTGCCGGACGAGCTGGTTCTCGCCGGTGAGTTCGCCCCGGCCGACCGTGTCCGGTGGCAGGAACTCGTCGAAGGGGTACTGCGCAAGTCCGGTGCTCTGCCCGAGGGCTACGGCGGGCTCGCCGCGTCCCTGCTGACCAGCCGCACCTACGACGGCATCGTCGTCGAGCCGCTCTACACCGCCGAGGACGTCTCGCCAGGCGCCGGTTTCCCGGGTTTGCCGCCGTTCACCCGGGGTGGTCGTCCGGAGGGGACGGTCGAGGGCTGGGACGTTCGCCAACGGCACGCGCACCCCGATCCGGCGATCACCCGCGCTGCGGTGTTGGCGGACCTGGAGAACGGCGCCACCTCGCTCTGGCTCACCGTCGGCGACGCGGGCGTGCCTGTCGAGGCCATCGCCGACGTGCTCGCCGAGGTCTACCTCGACCTCGCACCGGTCACCCTGGACGCGGGAGCCGACTTCGAGCGGGCCGCCGACGAACTGCTGCGCGTCCACGCGGACAAGGGCATCCCGGCTGGTGCGGTCAAGGGCAACCTCGGTGCCGACCCGATCGGCCATCACGCCCGCACCGGCTCGGGAGCCGACGTCGCCGGAGCCGCCCGGCTCGCGGTCAGGGTGGCGGGGACGTATCCGCTGCTGCGCTCGATCGTCGTCGACGGCCTGCCGTTCCACCAGGCGGGTGGGTCCGACGCCGAGGAGATCGGCGCCGCCGTCGCGGCGGGCGTGGCCTACCTGCGGGCGCTGACCGACGCTGGCCTCGACGCGGACGCGGCCGCCGGTCAGCTCGAATTTCGGTTCGCCGCCAGCGCCGATCAGTTCCTGACCATCGCCAAGTTCCGCGCCGCCCGGCGGGTGTGGGCGCGGGTGGCCGAGGTCAGTGGCATCAGCGGGCGCGCGGGCGCGCAGCGCCAGCACGCGGTGACCTCGCCCGCGATGATGACCAGGCGCGACCCGTGGGTCAACATGCTGCGCACCACGCTCGCCTGCTTCGGCGCCGGTGTCGGTGGCGCGGACGCGGTCACCGTGCTCCCGTTCGACACCGCGCTTGGCCTGTCGGACGGTTTCGCCAGGCGCATCGCCCGCAACACCCAGGCGGTCCTGCTCGAAGAGTCCAAACTGGCCGGTGTGATCGACCCGGCGGGCGGATCATGGTACGTGGAAAGGCTTTCCGACGATCTGGCCCAGCGGGCGTGGGACTGGTTCCAGGAGATCGAACGTGGCGGTGGGCTGGTCGCCGCGCTCGACTCCGGCCTGGTGGCAGACCGGTTGGGCGCCACCTGGGCGGCGCGGTCGGCGAACCTGGCCACCAGGGCCGACCCGATCACCGGGGTCAGTGAATTTCCGAACCTCGGTGAGCGCGCGATTTCCCGTGAGACCGCACCCGTGCGGGCGGGCGGCGGATTGCCGATCGTGCGCTATGCCGAGGAATACGAAGAACTGCGCGACCGTTCCGATAGGACACTCGTCGAACGGGGCGTTCGGCCGAAGCTCTTCCTGGCGACGCTGGGTCCGATCGCCGCGCACACCGCTCGGGCCGCTTTCGCCGCGAACCTGTTTCAGGCGGGCGGAATCGACACCGTCTCCGCTGGAGCCACCGTCGACGCGGAGGCGGTCGCGGCGCGATTCGCCGAGAGCGGCGCGACAGTCGCGTGTCTCTGCGGGTCCGACAAGAGTTACCTCGATCAGGTCGAGCCGACCGTCGCCGCACTGAAGGCGGCGGGGGCCGAGTCGGTCCTGTTGGCGGGCAAGCCATCCGATGAGTACCTGCGGTTCGGCGTCGACGGATTCGTCTTCACCGGCTGTGACGTACTTCAGGTCCTGCGCACCACCCTGGAGACGTTGGGAGTCTCGTCATGACCATCCCCGATTTCTCCGCCATCGACCTAGGTCGGCCCGGTGAGACCGATCTGTCCGACTGGCAGGCGGCGCTGCACGAGAGCACGGGCAAGGGTGCCGACGCGCTCACCTGGAAGACCCCGGAAGGTATCGGCGTCAAACCGGTCTACGCCGCCGATGACCTGGCAGGTCTGGATTTCCTCGGAACCTACCCCGGCATCGTCCCGTACCTGCGCGGACCGTACCCGACGATGTATGTCAACCAGCCGTGGACGATTCGGCAATACGCCGGGTTCTCCACCGCGGAGGAGTCCAACGCCTTCTACCGGCGCAACCTCGCCGCGGGCCAGAAAGGACTGTCGGTCGCCTTCGACCTGGCCACCCACCTCGGTTATGACTCCGACCACCCTCTGGTGACCGGTTATGTCG
>JALZNB010000599.1 GCA_030857905.1 Actinomycetota bacterium | reverse complement strand
CGCCTGGGGTGACCAGGTCGAGCAGCCGGTGGTGCTGCGATGTGGTCTGGGTAAGCCGCCTGAGTTGACGCCGACCTCCGCGTTGCGAGTGGTGTCCGGGGTGCAATGGCTGCCGATCATGGGAACTGGATCGGCGACCTGGTTCGTTGTCGATCGGGCTGTCTACGTGGCGTTGACGCTGCCCGACGGGATGGGGACCGGCCCCTTGCAGACAGTGTCCGAGGCTGTCTCCGCACTGCCCGCACAGAGTGTTCGGCCCTGACTTCCTCTAACGCAGGCCGGTGCCCCTGGCCAGCGCGGTGTCCACCAGGATTCCCACGAGGGTCGGGTAGTCGACGCCGGTGACTTCCCACATCTTCGGGTAGGCCGAGGTGGGGGTGAAGCCGGGCATGGTGTTGACCTCGTTGACCGTCAGCGTTCCGTCGTCGCCGACGAAGAAGTCGACGCGGGCCAGACCCTGACAGTCGAGGGCGTGGAAAGCGTCGATGGCCATGGCGCGCAGGCGTTCGCTGACGTCGTCGTCCAGTTTGGCGGGGATGTCGATCTCGCAGACTTCGTCGAGGTACTTGGCGTCGAAGTCGTACCAGTCGGTGCCGTCGGCGAGGCGGATCTCGGCGGGATGGGACGCCTCGACGCGGCCGTCGGGGAATTCCAGGACACCGCACTCGATCTCGCGACCGACGGCGGCCGCCTCGATCAGGACCTTCGGATCGATCTCGCGGGCGGTCGCGATCGCGGCGTCGAGCTGATTCCAGGAGGTGACCCTGGTGATGCCGCTGGACGAGCCCGCGCGCGACGGCTTGACGAAGACCGGCAGGCCCAACGAGTCGCGGTCGGTGTCGGTCAGGGATGTCTGGTCCCGGCGCAGTTCCACGTACCGGCCGACCGGAAGGCCTTCGGCGGCAAGCAGTTTCTTGGTGTAGCCCTTGTCCATCGCGACCGCGCTGGCGAGCACGCCGGGGCCGATGTAGGGCAGGCCCGCCATCTCCAGCAGACCCTGGATCGTGCCGTCCTCGCCGTAGGCGCCGTGCAGCACGGGAAACACGACGTCCACGCCCGAAAGCACCTCGCCCGCGCGTCCCGGCTCAAGCACGACCAGCCGGGTCGAGACCGGATCGGCGGGCAGCGTCAGCGCGGTGCCCGAGGTGATGCTGGGCAGCGTGCGGCCCTGGATGCGCAACGCTTCCAGGTCCGAAGGCCCGAGCACCCACGCGCCTTCGGGGGTGATGCCGACCGGCAGGACCTCGAAGCGCTCCGGGTCGAGGTTGGCGAGCACGCTCGCCGCCGACACGCACGACACCGTGTGCTCGGTGCTGCGTCCACCGAACACGACTGCGATGCGGATCTTTGAGCTGGCCATGGGGAACGACCCTACCGGTGCGCCCCGGTGAACAAATCCACCAGCACCGGGATCGCCGTGCGCAACTGCTCGCGGGAACAGGCCGCGTAGCCGAGTGCGACACCGAACCAGCTCGCCGGTCCACTGTGGTGCCTGGCCAGGCCGTCCAGCAGTAGCCCGTGCCGCATTCCCGCGTCGATCAACGCTCGTTCGGCCGACGCGGAATCCACCGGCACGACGACGTGCGCGCCCGCGTCGTCGCCCAGGACCGGCACACCACCGTCGACCAGGGCCCGCACCAACAACTCGCGTCGCTCGGACAGTTCGCGACGCAGCTTGCGCAGATGACGCCCCAGGTCACCGTTGCGGGCCAACTCGACCAGCACGAGCTGACCCGCGGCGGCCGGGCTGGTGCCGGTCGCGTCGCGGTGCGCGAGCACGGCGATCACCACGGCGGGCGGCGCGACCATCCACCCTGCGCCCAACGTCGGCGTCAGGATCTTGCTCGTGGTTCCCAAGTGGACGACGACGTCGGGCGCGAGCGCGACCAGCAACGGGAGCGGCGCCACGTCGTAGCGAAGCTCGCCGTCGTAGTCGTCCTCGATCACCAGCCAGCCCTCGGCCCGCGCACGTTCGACCAGCTCCACCCGTCGTCCGGCCGACAGCCGACGCCCCAACGGGTATTGGTGCGCAGGCGAGCAGTAGACGGCTTTCGTCGAGCTGGGCAACGTGTCGAGCAGCAACCCGTCCGCGTCCACTGGCGCGGGCACGACACGCAGCCCGGCCGCACGCATCGCCATGACCGCGCGCTGGTACCCCGGCTCCTCGACGGCGACCGTGTCCCCGGGGCGCAACACCGATGCGGCCAGTTCCGTGACCGCGGCCGTCGTGCCACCGGTGGCCAGCACGGACTCTCCTTCACCGTCGAACTCGCCGCTGACCCGCAGCCCCCGGTGGCGCAGCAGGTGTTCGGCCACGACCGCCCGGTAGGCGGGTAGACCCGCCCTCTCGGGCCGTAGCAGCGGCGCGGCGTCGGCGGCAC
>JALZNB010000588.1 GCA_030857905.1 Actinomycetota bacterium | reverse complement strand
CAACATCATCGCCGAATACACCGTCAACGCCTCCACCGAAGCGGCCAACGGAACCTGGAAACTCCAAGCCCGCGACATCTACCGCGGCGACACCGGCTACATCGACTCCTGGAAGCTCACCTTCTGACCCCGCGATAGCCCACTCGTGGACTGATCGCAACTGGTGCTCCGGGTCGACTGCCCGGTCGACCCGGAGCATCGTCGCATTAGGCCATCTCACGTCCGCTGCGCGAGGCGGTCCGCAAGAAACCCTGCATTGGCTGTGACCGCGCGACCACGAACGTCCCATTCGGACACGTGACGAACGGTCCGGAAAGGACAATCGTGCCGAAGAAGTCATCGCTGGCCCTGTTCGGGAGGGCGGGTGCCCTGGCAGCGGGCGTCACCGCCGTTCTCGCCGCGTTCGCGGGTCAGGCCCTCGCCGCTCCCCCGCCGTCGGACCCAGGCGTCTTCCAGCCCCAGGTCGTCGGCGGCTCCCCGGTCACCAAGGGCGAGTTCCCCTGGATGGTGCGCCTGTCGATGGGCTGTGGCGGTGCCATGTACACCGAGCAGATCGTGCTGACCGCCGCGCACTGCGTCGACGGTACTGGCGCGGACACCAGCATCGGCGTCACCTACGGCGTCGTCGACCTTCAGGACGCCACCGCGGTCAAGCGCAAGTCGACCTACGTGCACTCGGCTCCCGGCTTCGTCAGCGTGGAGCGGGGCAAGGACTGGGCCCTGATCAAGCTCGACAGCCCGATCACCGGCGCCGCCTTGCTGCCGATCGCCACCACCACGGCGAACGACAGCGGCACGTTCACCGTCGCGGGTTGGGGAGCCAACCGCGAAGGTGGCGCGCAGCAGCGCTACATGCTCAAGGCGGACGTCCCCTTCGTCGACGACACCGCGTGCAGCGCCACCGGCAGCTACCCCGGTCTGGTCAAGACCGACTCGATCTGCGCGGGCTACAAGCAGGGTGGCACCGACACCTGCCAGGGTGACTCCGGCGGCCCGATGTTCCGTCGCGACGCCAACAACGCCTGGATTCAGGTCGGCATCGTGAGCTGGGGCGAAGGCTGCGCCCGGCCCAACAAGTACGGCATCTACACCGAGGTGAGCCGCTTCGCCGCCGACATCAAGGCAGCGGCGGCGACCCTCGGCGGCGGCGGTGAGCCCGTGCCGGGCAAGTCGTTCAGCAACGCCAACAACGTCAACATCCCGGACGCGGGCGCCGCGATCACCAGTTCCATCCCGGTCACCGGCATCGCGGGCAACGCGCCGTCGACGCTGAAGGTCGACGTCGACATCAAGCACACCTACCGCGGCGACCTGGTGATCGACTTGCTCGCCCCGGACGGCAGCGCCTACCGGCTGAAGAACTCGTCGAGCGATTCGGCGGACAACGTGATCACCCAGTACACGGTGAACGCGTCGTCGGAGGTGGCCAACGGAACCTGGAAGCTGCAGGTCCGGGACGTCTACCGCGCCGACACCGGCTACATCGACAGCTGGAAAGTCACCTTCTAGACCTGTCCGAGGCACTGCTTGACATGACCGCGAGACCCCGGCTGTTCGAATTGGATCAGCCGGGGTCTCGCGCTGTCACCACCCGGTGAGGTATCGATTGCGCACACCCTCTGGCCCATCCCTGGGTCAGAGGGCAAGATACCGAACAAGTTACCGATAGGTAGCCGCCATGGTCACCGCTGGTGACCTGGCGCGCTCTTAGCGTGTGCCGAGGAGTAAACAATGCGCGAGTTCGCCGTTCCACCCGTGACGAAGCGAGAAGAGACCGGCGGTCTTGCCGACCTGATCTACACCAACGCCAAGGAAGCACCCCTGGACGTCACCTTCGCCCGCAAGTCGGGCGCTGGGTGGCAGGACGTGACCAGTGAGCGATTCCTGGCCGAGGTCGTCGAGGTGGCCCGAGGGCTGATCGGATCCGGCGTCGGACCGGGCGACCGGGTGGCCATCCTCGCCGCCACCCGCTACGAGTGGACCCTGCTCGACTTCGCCATCTGGGCCGCGGGCGGCATCTCGGTGCCGATCTACGTGACCTCGGCGCCGGAGCAGATCAAGTGGATTCTGTCGGACTCCGGTTCGGTCGCGGTGATCGTGGAGACCCCGGAGCACCAGGAGAAGCTGAACAGCGTCAAGGGCGACCTGCCGGACCTCAAGCACGTGTGGCAGATCGACGACGGCGCGATCGAGACCATCACGGCGGCGGGCGCGGGCGTCGACGCGTCCGAAGTCGACGCTCGCCGCACGGCGGTCAAACCCGAAGACGTCGCCACCATCATCTACACCTCGGGCACCACCGGTCAGCCCAAGGGCTGCGTGCTCACCCACAAGAACTTCTTCGACCAGTGCGGCTTCGCCACCCACGTGCTCGACCCGCTGTTCAAGGGCGAGAGCGCCATGGAAGCACGGACCCTGCTGTTCCTTCCCGTCGCGCACGTGTTCGGCCGCATGGTCGAGGTCGGCTGCGTCTACACGCGGGCCACGCTCGGCCACTCCTCGGATGTGACGAAGCTGCTGGAGGACCTCGGCTCCTTCAAGCCGACCTTCATCCTGTCCGTGCCGTACGTGTTGGAGAAGGTCTACAACGGCTCCCGCCGCAAGGCGCACGCCGCGGGCAAGGGCAAGATCTTCGACGCCGCCGCGGCGACCGCGATCGCCTACAGTGAGGCGGAAGGCAAGGCGGGCCTGGGTTTGAAGCTCAAGCACGCCCTGTTCGACAAACTCGTCTACAGCAAGCTGCGCGCGGCACTGGGCGGCCAGGCGAAGTACGCGATCTCCGGCGGCGCCGCGCTCGGCCTGCGGCTCACCCACTTCTACCGCGGCATCGGCCTGATCGTCCTTGAGGGCTACGGCCTCACCGAGACCACGGCGTCGGCGACCGTCAACGGCCCTGGCAATTTCAAGGCGGGCACGGTCGGTCAGCCGATCCCCGGTACCGACATCCGCATCGGCGAGGACGGCGAGATCTTCATCCGCGGCGGCCAGGTCTTCCGCGAATACTGGAACAACCCGACCGCCACCGCGGAGGCCGTCGACGGCGACGGCTGGTTCGCCAGCGGCGACCTCGGTTCGCTCGACAGCGAGGGTTTCCTGGCGATCACCGGCCGCAAGAAGGAAATCCTGGTCACCAGCGGCGGCAAGAACGTCGCCCCCGCGGGGATCGAGGACCGCATCGCCTCACACCCGCTGGTCGGTCAGGCCATGGTCGTCGGCGATGGACAGAAGTACATCGCCGCCCTGATCACCATCGACTCGGACTACTTCACCTACTGGAAGACCACGGCCGACAAGCCAGCCGACGCCACCCTGGCCGACCTGGTCGACGACCCGGACCTGAACGCGGAAATCCAGAAAGCGGTCAACGACGGCAACGCGGCGGTGTCGACGGCGGAGTCGGTCCGCAAGTTCCGCATCCTCACCACCGAGTTCTCCCCGGAAACCGGCCACCTCACCCCCTCCCTGAAACTCAAGCGCCGAGTGATCATGAAGGACTTCCAGACCGAAGTGGACAGCCTCTACACCTGATCCCCACCCACAAGGGAAAACAGCCCACCCTCCACACGCGGCGACGCCGCAGGCGCCCTTGTTCGTCGTTACCCAATTGACCTGGCGCTTATTTCTGTTTTGCCTGGTCGTGGCGTCAGGTGGCACGCTTCGGCGGCGCCTGACGCCACGGCCGTGGCCGCTATCTGCCGCTCTCGGCCGCGGAGACCTCAGGCAATGTCAGGAAGTTGTGACGAATACGCGCCAGCATCGACCAAAGAAGGCGGCGATGGGGCGCGCGTCGAGGACGTCGCGACTGACCTGCTAGGAGACGACGATGGTCAACCGGTTGCTCACGCGGCTCCCAGTGATGCCGTTCTACAAACAGGTCATGATCGGCGACCACAAGGAAACAACGGTCCCCGAATGGGACTCGGCCACCAGGGGTGCGGGAGTCAGCGCGTCCGAGACAAGTCTTCTCGTTTCGACTTGCAACGATCAGGATGGGCACGTCATCGTTGACGTCCGGTCCGGCAATATCGCCGGGGAGTACGGCCGACTGGTGTTCGACGGGACGCTACGGATCGACTCGCAGACGCTTGCGATCGGATCAGTGACGTCGGAGCCAAGCCGCGGCCTGTATTTCCCGCGACCGGGTGAATGGCAAGTCAAGGTCTACGTCAATCCGTCGAAGGAAGCACGTCACGTGACAGTGTTGATTCCCGACTACGACGACCCCGATATGCCTGACGAACCGTGGATGTCCGCCTAGTGTCGCGTGATCCTGTTGTCTTCGAAACACCCATCAAGCCCCAGCCCGGCCAACAAGGTACGAAGCTTCGCCGCGGTCTCCGCCAATTCCAGTTCAGGCCGTGACGCGGGCATGATCCCCGCCCCAGCGAACAACCGCATCCGAGCTCCAGCCACCTCCGCGCACCGAATGGCCACCGCCCATTCGCCATCACCAGCCGCATCACACCAGCCGATGACGCCCGCATAGAACCCCCGGTCAAAAGGTTCCAGTTCAGCGATGGTGCGGCGCGCGGCATCGACCGGTGTGCCGCAGACAGCTGGCGTCGGATGCAGCGCCGCCGCGAGTCGGAGCGAGGACACATCGGGGTCGGCGAGTTCGCCGGTGATGTGGGTGGACAGGTGCCACACCGTCGGCGTCCGCAACAGCGACGGGCTCTTCGGCACAGTCAACCTGCGGCAGAACGGCCGTAGAGCGTCAACAACCGCCTCAACGACCAGTTCGTGCTCGTCCTGGTCCTTCCCCGACGTCAGCAGAGCCTCAGCGACGGCCTGGTCGGCCACCGGGTCAGCGGCCCGGGGCGCTGACCCGGCCAGCGGGTTGGACGCCACCCGCGTCCCGGTCCGGGACAGCAGCAGTTCCGGGCTCGCACCGACGAGCGTGCGCGCGCCTGGGAGGTCGGCGGCGAAGGTGTACCCGAGCGGGTTGGCCGCGGCGAGGCCGGGCAGCAGCGCGCGAATGTCCACTTCGGTGTCGAAGCCGAGTCGCAGCGTGCGGGCGAGGACGACTTTACGCAGGTCCGGATCGTCACGCAGCGCTGTCACCGCGGCGGCGACCGCGCGTTCGTAGCCCGCGGGTGTCGGCTGGAAATCGACGTCCGGCGGCAGCGGCATCGCGGGTGCGCCTGCGGTCAGATGCGGGTGCGCGGGCCCCGCCCTGCGCACGGATGTGGGGATCACCAGGTGCGGCGGCGCGGTCACGTCGAAGGGGAGGGCGCCGACCGCGACGGGCGCCTCGCCGTCGACGAGGAGCTTGGTGACGCGGGCGGCGAGCTCGTCCGGGTCCGACTCGGCGACCACGGCGCTCACCCCGGAGGCGAGCAGGGTGCCGGTCGGACCGGCGAGCAGGAAAGCGCCCGGCCGGTACCCGTCGATCAGCTCTGCCGGTCCGCCGTCGTCGTCTGCCACATCTCCATCATGCCCAGCGCGCGGGGCGATCGCCCGGTGTCCTTGGCCACGAAAAACCGCAGGTGGGCGCCAAGACCGGCGCCCACCTGCGGTGATCTGGCGAAACTTAGTTGAGTGCCTCAAGCAGGGCGGCACGCTGCCGCTCGCCGAGGCCCGCCGCACGGCGGTCCGGGTCGATACCTGACTGTTCGAGCAGCGCGGCGACCTTGACCGCGCCAAGGCCGGGTACGGCCTTGAGCAGCGCGGCGACCTTGGTCTTGCCGATGGTCTTGTCGTCCTTGGCCTTGCCGAGCACCGACGCGATGGTCTTCTCGCCAGACTTGATCGAAGCCAACAGCTCGGACCGCGCCTTGCGCGCCTCCGCTGCCTTGGCGAGCGCGTCCGCGCGCTGCTCGGGAGTCAACGTGGGCAGAGCCAACGTGGTAGTCCTTTCCTTCTTCACCCACCGCGGCAGCGATGAGTCAGACAGTTGTGCAGACGCCGCGACTACGGACCGTAGTCAGAGTGGATGCGATCTCCCCACGCTCGACTCACTGCGCGACCCGGTGGCCCGGCGCCTTTGACCAGTAAACGACACCTCGACAGGCAACATACCCCCGACACGCGCAAACCTCGCGGGGAGCGTTCCAGCGACACAGCGTGACAGCATGATCAACAAGCCGAAATGGACGGTCGAGGCCGTGTCGCGGGCCCCGTCCGGGCACTAGGGTTGCTCAATCGCTCGGCAGGGTCGGGGGGCCGATGTCCGCGCGGCGGTCCCTACCGCCCGACGCCAGGGAGTTGATCGACGATGTTGAGCACCATGCAGGACGCGCAGCTGTCCATTGCCACGCTGCTGCGCCACGGCAGCACCGTCCATGCCACCAGCGAGGTGTTGACCTGGACCGGCGACAAGGCCAGGACCAGCACATACGCCGAAGTCGGCAGGAACGCCGCCCAGCTGGCGAACGCGCTGCGCGGGCTCGGGGTCACCGCCGACCAGCGGGTCGCGACGTTCATGTGGAACAACGCCGAGCACCTGACCGCCTACCTCGCGGTGCCCTCGATGGGCGCGGTCCTGCACACCCTCAACGTCCGGCTGTTCCCCGAACAGCTCACCTACATCGTCAACCACGCCGAAGACCACGTGATCATCGTCGACGCGACGCTGGCTCCGCTGTTGGCGAAACTGCTTCCCTCTTTCGAGACCGTGCGACACGTCCTAGTGACCGGCGGGGACGCCTCGGCGTTGACGGCGCCCGACGGGGTTCAGGTGCACTCCTACACCGAGCTCCTGGCCGCCCAGCCCGACACCTTCGAGTGGCCCGAGATCGACGAGCGTTCGGCGGCCGCGATGTGCTACACCTCCGGCACCACCGGCAACCCCAAGGGCGTCGTCTACTCGCACCGCTCGATCTGGCTGCACTCGATGCAGGTCTGCATGGCCGACGGACTCGGTCTCCAGTCGCAGGACCGCTCGCTGGTCATCGTTCCGCAGTTCCACGCGATGTCGTGGGGCCTGCCCTACGCGGCGTTCATGTGCGGGTCGTCGCTGATCATGCCGGACCGGTTCCTCCAGCCGGAGCCGCTGGCCGCGCTCATCGCGGCGACAAGGCCGACGCACTCGGCCGCGGTGCCGACCATCTGGCAGGGCCTGCTCTCCCACCTGGAGCACCACCCGCAGGACTTGGCCCCGCTGCGCGAGGTCGTCGTCGGCGGCTCGGCGTGTCCGCCGTCGATGATGCACACGTTCGCGGCGAAGTTCGGCATCCACATCACCCATGCCTGGGGGATGACCGAGATGTCGCCGCTGGGCACGGTCTGCCGTCCGCCCGGCGGTCTCTCCGAAGAGGACACCTGGGGTTACCGCTACACCCAGGGCCGTCTCTCCGCGACCGTCACGGCCCGCCTGATCGGCGACGGCGGGCAGGAGATGCCGTGGGACGGCGAGAGCGTCGGTGAGGTGGAGGTCCGAGGACCGTGGATCACCGCGTCCTACTACCGCCTCGATGAAGACGGTGAGGGCGCGGAGAAGTTCCACGACGGCTGGCTGTGCACGGGCGATGTCGGCACGTTCACCTCCAACGGCTTCCTGACGCTGACCGACCGGTCCAAGGACATCATCAAGTCCGGTGGTGAGTGGATCTCCTCGGTCGAGCTGGAGAATCACGTGATGGGCCACCCCGATGTCGCGGAGGCCGCGGTCATCGGCGTCCCGGACGAGAAGTGGGACGAGCGACCACTGGTCGCCGTCGTGCTCAGGGAGGGCGCCACCGCCACGGCGGACGACCTGCGGGCGTTCCTCGGGGACAAGGTCGCCAAGTGGCAGCTCCCGGAGAACTGGGCGTTCATCGAGGAGGTGCCCAAGACCAGCGTCGGCAAGTTCGACAAGAAGGTTCTGCGCGCCGCGCACCTCGACGGCCGCCTTCAGGTCGAGCGCCTCGCGTGAGGGATCTCGCCTGAAGGACGAGGTGGCGGCGCCGTTGAGTGGGGCGCCGCCACCTCCTCACCCGATTGAGGGAACACTGTGTTGGCGAACAACAGTCGCCCGGGCAGCGCTCCCCGCTGGATCGGACGGATCGGGCGTGCCCATTCGGCCGAATAGGTAGAGTCGCCCGAGTCCCAGCCGCGCACGGAGGTGAACCCCCTGCCCGTCAATCAAGATCAGCCGGAACGCGGCCGCAAGCTCAACGCCACGTCCTACGTCGTGCTGGGCATGCTGTCCCACGGGCCCGCGACCAGCTACGACCTGAAGCAGCGGGTGGGCTACACCATCGGCAACTTCTGGGCGTTCGCCCACTCGCAGCTCTACGACGAGCCCGCACGCCTGGTCGACGACGGTCTGGTGACCGCGTCGGTCGAGGAGGGCGGCAGGCGGAGGCGGACGTACTCGATCGCTCCATCGGGCACCGAGGCACTGCGCGCGTGGCTGGCGGCGCCGACGAACGAGCAGACCGAGGTGCGCGAC
>JALZNB010000567.1 GCA_030857905.1 Actinomycetota bacterium | reverse complement strand
GAGCTGCTGCTGGCATCGCAGCTCGGCGGAGCCGATCCGTTGGCACTGCGCCGATTGCGTCGCGGCCTGCGTCGCCTCGAACTCGCGGGCGGCGGCGACAAGTCCAGTGACGACCTCCTGGTCGAGGTCCTGACCTCCGATGACCGCCTCAGCGCGTTGGCCGACGCGGAAGCCGGTCCCGTGCGCCGCGTCGCCCGGCTGCTCACCGCGGCGCGCACCGGGATCGCCGACGGCGTCGGCATCGAACAGATCCTGTGGGACGCGTGGCAGGGCAGCGGACTGGAAACGCGCTGGGCGGCGACAGCCACCCGGGGTGGACCCGTTGGGGCACAAGCCGATCGCGACCTCGACGCGATCGTGGGCCTGTTCCACGCCGCCGAGCGTTACGCCGAGCGGCTGCCCGGCTCCAGCATGGCCGGGTTCGTCGAGCACCTGATCGGCCACCGCATCGCGGGGCAGACGTTGGCGCCTACCGCACCGCAGGGAGAGGCGGTGGCCGTGCTCACCGCACACGCGGCCGCCGGTCGTGAGTGGACAGTGGTGGCCGTCCCCGGCGTCCAGGAGGGGGCATGGCCGGACCTGCGGTTGCGTGGTTCTTTGCTTGGCGTGGAACGACTTGTCGACCTTCTGTCCGGTATGGACAATTCGGAGGTACTGTCCGCGACCGCTCCTTTGCTGGCCGAGGAACGCCGCCTGTTGTTGGTAGCCGCGTCGCGGGCGCGGGGAAAGCTGCTGGTCACCGCGGTGCGTGGCGAGGAGGAGCAGCCGTCGCGGTTCCTGGCGGAGTTGGCCGGGGTCGAGGCCACCGATGTGGAGGCCGAGGGATTGGTCCCGGTCGCCAAGGCCGAGCGGGCGCTGGTGCTGGCCGACCTGGTGGGAGAGCTGCGCCAAGTGGTGTGCGACAACTCCGCCGACCGTGGTCGACGCAGTCTCGCCGCCCGTCAACTGGCCCGACTCGCTGAAATGAACGTCCCCGGCGCGCATCCCGACGGTTGGTACGGGTTGCCGGAGATGTCGAGCCTGGAACCGTTGCGCGACAAAGCCGATCCGGTTCGAGTTTCACCGTCCACAGTGGAAATCCTGGCGAAGTGCCCGCTGCGGTGGGTGGTGGAACGTCACGGCGGACAAGACCCGGTCGAACTGGCCGCCATCACCGGAACCCTGGTTCACGCCTTGGCCCAAGCCGCTGCCTCCGGGGCGACACGCGAAGAGCTGATGGCCGAACTCGACCACGTCTGGTCATCGGTCGACGCCGGAGCGCCGTGGTTCTCCCGCCGGGAACGGCAACGGGTCCGGGCCATGGTCGACACATTCCTCGGCTGGCTGCACAGCACGCGCTCGGAACTGACCCAGGTCGCGGTCGAACGAGACGTGTCGGTCGACCTGCCGGACGGCATCACCGTGCGTGGCCGCGTCGACCGCCTTGAGGTGGACAGCGAGGGTCGTCCGGTGATCGTGGACATCAAGACCAGCAAGGCGCCAGTGAGTGCGGAGAACGCGAAGGTGAACCCCCAGCTCGCGGTCTACCAGTTGGCGGTCGCGTACGGAGCGTTCGCCGACGATGGCCTGAGCACGGAACCGGGCGGCGCGCGGCTGCTCTATGTGGCGAAGAAGAGCCGTGGATCGGCGACGGAACGGTCGCAGGAACCGCTGCGCGGCGAGGTTGTCGAACAGTGGATGGACATCGTGCGCAAGGCGGCGGAGTCCACTGTGGGGCCGGAGTACGAGGTGTACGAGAACCCGGACTGTCCCCGGTGTCCGGTGCGGACATCGTGTCCACTGCATCCGAGCGGTCGGCAGGTCACCGAGTAGCCGACACTCGAACAGGTGATCTATTCGAAGATGATCACCACAGACCGCTTTTCGTCGGTAACTTGGTCCTATGAGCCAATTTCGGAACGTCCACAGTGAGTATGTGTTCTTCGCCGCCGTTCTCGCCGACACGAATGTGGTGGCCGCCGATGGTCGGCGAATCAGGCCGTGGGCAGTCCGTGCCGGAGTGCTTCGCGCACGCGGAGGGCCGTCGATACGGGTACTCCGATGGCACTCGCGCGCCGGACCTGGTGGTCTCCCCTGAGCGCCTGCTCACCCTCGCCCGTGGTGTCGATGGTGGACTCGGCCGTCGAGCGGTGCAGGGGAGTAACTGGCCAGCGGTGGAATCCGACTCACCAGCGCTGTCGATGGTGAACTCGGGCGATGAGGCGGCGGGTATGGAGAAGGAGGTGGTGAAGCTGGTTGACTGCGTCGAAGCGGGGTGTCTCCGTTCTTTTGCCTGGTGAGGTGGGTTTCCGGTCAGAGTGAGCGTGTTTGGTTTGGTCGAAGGGCGCGACGTGCCGCATCCTTCGGGGGTGGTTGACGTGGATGGGCGGATGCTGAGCCGGTGAGGTCATGAGTCGTCCGCTGCCCGGACTCGCGCTCGTGGGCCCGCGTGAGCTGGCGCACGAGTTGGGGTTGCCGCCACCGACCGCCGAACAGGCCGAGGTCATCGCGGCTCCGGCCGAGCCCGCGCTGGTCGTGGCCGGCGCGGGGGCCGGGAAGACCGAGACCATGGCCGGGCGTGTGGTGTGGTTGGTGGCCAACGGGTTGGTGACACCCGAGCGGGTGCTCGGTCTCACCTTCACCCGCAAGGCCGCTCGACAGCTCGCCGACCGGGTGCGGTCGCGGCTGCGGCGGCTGGCGGGTTCGCGGCTGCTCGACGACCTCGACCCGACGGGGGAACGGCGAGCGGCCGTGTTCGCGGGCGAACCGACCGTGTTGACCTACCACGCTTATGCCGGGCGGCTTGTCGCCGAGCATGGACTGCGGTTGCCGGTGGAGCCGGGCGCGCGGTTGCTCACCGAGACCGCGGCCTGGCAGCTCGCTCACCGGGTCGTCTCGACGTGGGCGCATGACCTCGATACGGACCTCGTGCCCGCCACCATCACCCGGTACCTGCTCGCGCTGTCCGGTGAGCTGGCCGAGCACCTCGTCGACGGGGATGTGCTCATCCAGCACGCCCAGGCGGTGTGCGCGGCTGTCGAGACGGCGCCCCGAGCACCGAAACAGCGCGCTGGCATCTCCCAGGACCTGCAGAAGGTCCTGGTGGCCCAGCGGTTCCGGGTGGCGTTGCTGCCGCTGGTCAACGCCTATGCCGAGCGAAAACGTCGTGCGGGCTCGCTCGACTTCGGCGACCAGATGTCGCTCGCCGCGCGATTGGCGGCTGACTATCCCGAGGTGGTCGGCGGGGAGCGGCAGCGTTTCGGGGCGGTGCTGCTCGACGAATACCAGGACACCGGGCATTCACAGCGGGTGCTGTTGCGGTCGTTGTTCGGCGCCTGGCACGACAACCCGCCGATGCCGGTCACCGCGGTCGGCGACCCGGCGCAGGCCATCTACGGCTGGCGCGGCGCCAGTGCGGCGAACCTGCCGCGCTTCACCACCGACTTTCCCCAGGAGGACAACGGAAAATTACGTCCCGCCGCCAAGTACGGCCTGCTCACCAGCTTCCGCAACCCGCCGGAGGTGCTCGACCTCGCCAACGCCGTGTCGGCTCCGCTGCGTGCCGCCGGGCTGGAAGTGGACGAACTGCGGGCCCGGGACGGTGCGCACCCCGGCGACATCCGGTTCGGCTTGCTGTCCGATGTGGACACAGAGGTGCAGTGGGTGGCCAACCAGGTCGCCGACCGCTGGTACGCGGCCATCGAGGAACGCGACGCGGCGCCGACCGCCGCGGTCCTGGTCCGTCGCCGCGCAGACATGGCCGCGCTGGCCACCGCGTTGCGGGAGCGCGGGCTGCCGGTGGAGGTCGTCGGTCTTGGCGGGTTGCTCGACGAACCGGAGGTGCGCGACCTGGTCAGCGCGCTGCGCGTGCTCATCGATCCGCTCGCGGGCACGGCGGCCGCCCGGTTGCTCACCGGGTCGCGTTGGCGCGTCGGTGC
>JALZNB010000544.1 GCA_030857905.1 Actinomycetota bacterium | reverse complement strand
CACCTCACGTGTCGGTCAAGCGGGATCTCGGGCTCTCACCCGAGAATGTCCGCCGGGATCAGACGAGGTCGAACCGGTCGAGGTTCATGACCTTGTTCCATGCCGCGACGAAATCGTGCACGAACTTCTCGCGGGAGTCGTCGCTCGCGTAGACCTCGGCGACGGCGCGCAGCTCGGAGTTCGAGCCGAAGACGAGGTCCGCCCGGCTGCCGGTCCACCTGAGCTCGCCGGTGACCCGGTCGCGACCTTCGAAGGTCTCCGCGTCCTCCGAGGTCGCCGTCCACTGTGTACCCATGTCGAGCAGGTTCACGAAGAAGTCGTTGGTCAGCGACTCGGGTGTCGAGGTGAGCACGCCCAGTGTGGACTGCCGGTGGTTCGCGCCAAGCACGCGCAGGCCGCCCACGAGAACGGTCATCTCGGGTGCGCCCAGGGTCAACAGGTTCGCCCGGTCGACCAGGAGGAACTCGGACGGGAGCCGGTGGCCCTTGCCTCGGTAGTTGCGGAAACCGTCCACGGTCGGCTCCAGCGCGGCGAAGGAGTCGGCATCGGTCTGCTCCTGCGACGCGTCCGTGCGGCCCGGGGTGAAGGGGACCTGGACGTCGTGGCCCGCGTTCTTGGCGGCCCGCTCGACGGCGGCGCACCCGCCGAGAACGATCAGGTCGGCGAGCGAGACGTTCTTCCCGCCTGCCTGGGAGCTGTTGAAGGCCGCCTGGATGCCTTCCAGAGTGCGCAGCACCGTCGCCAGCGTGTCGGGGTCGTTGGCCTCCCACGTCCGCTGGGGCTCAAGGCGAATGCGCGCCCCGTTCGCCCCACCGCGCTTGTCGCTGCCGCGGAACGTCGACGCCGACGCCCAGGCGGTCGAGACAAGCTGGGAGATCGTCAGACCGGAGTCGAGGATCTGGCCCTTGAGGGTGGCGATGTCCTCCGGCCCGACCAGCTCGTGTGCCACCGCGGGCACGGGGTCTTGCCAGATCAGCGTTTCCTGGGGCACAAGCGGCCCGAGGTAGCGCTGGATCGGGCCCATGTCGCGGTGCGTCAACTTGAACCACGCGCGGGCGAAGGCGTCGGCGAACTGGTCCGGGTTCTCGAGGAAGCGCCGCGAGATGGGCTCGTAGACCGGGTCCATCCGCAGGGCCAGGTCCGTCGTGAGCATCATCGGGGTGCGGGACAGCGAGCCGTCTTCCGGGTCCGGCACGGTGCCCGCTCCGGCGCCACCCTTGGGCTGCCACTGGTGGGCTCCGGCGGGGCTCTTGGTCAGCTCCCACTCGTGGGCGAACAGGTTCTCGAAGAAGCCGTTGCTCCACCTCGTCGGGGTGGCCGTCCAGGTGACCTCCAGGCCGCTTGTGATCGCGTCCCGGCCCTTGCCGCTGCCGAAGGTGTTGTCCCAGCCGAAGCCCTGCTCCTCGATGGCTGCGCCCTCCGGCTCGGGACCGACGTGCTGGTCCGGGTCGGCCGCGCCGTGGGTCTTGCCGAAGGTGTGCCCGCCCGCGATCAGCGCGACGGTCTCCTCGTCGTTCATCGCCATGCGGTGGAACGTCTCGCGGATGTCCCTGGCGGCGCCGAGCGGGTCGGGGTTGCCGTTGGGGCCCTCGGGGTTGACGTAGATGAGGCCCATCTGGACGGCGGCCAGCGGGTTCTCCAGCTCCCGGTCGCCGGTGTAGCGCTCGTCGCCGAGCCAGGTGCGCTCAGGACCCCAGTAGACGTCCTCGTCGGGCTCCCAGACGTCCGCCCGGCCACCGGCGAAACCGAAGGTCGTGAAGCCCATCGTCTCCAGCGCGCGGTTGCCCACGAAGATCATCAGGTCGGCCCAGGAGATCTTGCGGCCGTACTTCTGCTTGACCGGCCAGAGCAGCCTGCGTGCCTTGTCCAGGTTTCCGTTGTCCGGCCAGCTGTTCAGCGGTGCGAAGCGCTGCATACCGGCACCGGCGCCCCCGCGACCGTCCTCGATGCGGTAGGTGCCCGCGCTGTGCCAGGCCATCCTGATCATGAACGGGCCGTAGTGGCCGAAGTCGGCGGGCCACCACTCCTTCGACGTCGTCAGCATCTCGTCGACGTCCCTGGTCAGGGCGTCGAGGTCGAGGGTGGCGAACTCGGCGGCGTAGTCGAAGTCCTCGCCCATGGGGTTGGCGACGGCGGAGTGCTTGCGCAGAATCGCCAGGTTGAGCTGGTTCGGCCACCAGCTGCGGTTGCTACCGCCCTCGGTCGGGTGGTTGAAACGCCCGGTCGAGACGGGGCATCCGCCCGCGCTCTCCTCGTTCATCTCACCGACGACGGCGTTAGGACTGTCAGACACGGGAATCCTTCCGGGATCAGGGACTTTTTGCGGTGGAGCAACCGGGGCACAGGCCCCAGTAGATGACTTCGGCCTCGTCGATCGTGAAGCCGTGGTCGTCGGACGCGGTCAAGCAGGGCGTCGTGCCGACAGCGCAATCGACATCGGCGATGGCATCGCACGACCGACACACGACGTGGTGGTGGTTGTCCCCCACCCGCGCCTCGTAACGCGCCACGGAACCCGGCGGCTCGATGCGCCGCAGCAGCCCCGCGGTGGTCAGTGCGCGCAGCACGTCGTAGACGGCCTGGTGGGACACTCCACCAAGATCTTTACGTACGATACCGATGATCGAATCGGTGTCGGCGTGCGGTTGGTCGTGCACCGCGGACAGCACGGCCACCCGAGGACGCGTCACGCGCAGAGCGACCCCGCGCAGCATTCGCTCGAACTCCGACGTCGTGGGCACGGGTCGAGTGTGTCCCATTTTCTGGAATCAATCAAGTTTCCACGTCTGACGGACGGCGGACTCGTCGAGCAGTACGCGGCTCGACAGCGCTCGGGCGATCACCGGACGAGCCAGACACGGCACCGGCGGTGGCGCGAAGATTCACTGTCGCCGCCGCGGGGTACGTGCACAGTGATCGTGTTCCTCGGAACGCGATTAGGCGCCGGTCCAGGTCCGGCCCAAGAAGCGACAGGATGGGGACAGACATGCCTCGCGTACAACAACACCGCCGTCGGCTGGCGGGTAGCTGGTTCCGCAAGACCACCGTGCAGAGCCACTACCGCAAGTCGCCCGCGCTGATCCCCACGGTCATCGCCGCGGTCTTGGCCATAATCCTCTTACTGGTACTGATTTTCTGACACTCCGGCCGTCGCGTGACCCCCGGTCCCGGTGCGGTACACCCGTTCCCGAAGATCGCAGTCCACTTCGGTCTGAACTCGTCCGAGGACGTCACGGTCCCGGTCGGGATATGGTCGGATGTGGACAGCGTCGAACGGAGGGAACAGTCGATGAGCGAGGCACGAAAAGAGGATCCGAACGTCGTGGACGCCGAGGTGGTCGATGAGCCCGCCTCGGTCCCGCCGCCGGATTACTCCGAGGGCGGTGTCCCGAGTTTCGATTTCGTCCGGGACCGGATCGCCAGCCGCGTCACCACCGCCGACGGCTCGGTCGAACTCGCGGGCCTGGGCGGCACCGGACCTGACGTGAAGTCGCTGGACGAACAACTGGCCGAGCGCGAGGAAGCGGGCCGCGCCAAACTCGCCGAGATTCGCCGCGCCATGGGCCGCGAGTGACCGCTCCGCCGCCCCAGACCGACGCGCTGGCCCTCGGAACGCGGCGAGCAGGTTAGAGCAACCGTTTTGTGCGTGTTCCGGGGGTTGACCGAGGGTTACAGTCTTCGCCATGGGCGCCACGACCTTTGCCTCGCCAATGCCCTCGGAGCAGCACGAACTCGTCCGGGCGATGCTCGCGAAGCTGCCCGAGTTCAGTGAGCGCCTGGCGACGCTGGTGGCCGAGGCGGACGAACTCTATCGGCACGTCGACAACGTCGCGCCGGAGGAATTGCGGCAGGTGTGCCGGGCGAACCTGGAACGCGCGCTGACCTCGTTCATCGAGGGGCGCGGCCCCGCTCTCGACGCTGTCCGCAAGACCGGTCTCGCCCAGGCCCGGCGTGGTATTCCGTTGTCCGCGGGGTTGCGGGCGTTCCGAATCTGCGGGGCTTTCGTCTACGAGACATTGCTCAGGCAGGCGGGGGCCCGGAACATCACCTCCGCGCAGACGGTCGAACTCAGCTCCTCCGTGTGGAAGACCATCGACCTGTACTCCGACGCTCTGGCCACGGCCTATACCGATGTCGCCAGGGAGGATTCGCGGGAGCAGGCCCGGACGCGGCTGCACCTGCTCGACAGCCTGCTGCGGGGGCCGCTGTCGAATCAGGTGGAGGTGGAAGACGCGATCCGCGCCCTCGGCCTGCCGACGACGGGCACCTTCGTGGTCGCGGTGGCGGAAAGAGTCACGCCCGAACGCGGGACAGCGGACCCCGACGCGGTCGAGGTGCTGTTGCGGGCACGGCGGTGGCGATCGGTGTGGCTGCCCAGTGGCGATGCCGAGGTCGGCATCGTGGTGGTGGACCGCACCGAGGACGTGCACCGGTTGCGCGAGGTGCTGGGGTCCCAGCCCATCGCCGTGGGCATGAGCAGACCGTTCACCGCTCTCTCGGAGATCGCGGCAGCGACACTGCGGGCGCGTGTCGCGCGTCGGGCGTTGCCGCCGGGAACGACGGGTGTCGCAGTCTTCGGTGACGCGCCGGTGGCCACGTTGGTCGCCAGTGCGCCCGCGTTGGGCCGCGAAGTCGTGCGAACGGTGCTGTCGGGTGTCCTGGAGTTGGGTCGCCCGGAACGCAAAGTGCTGCTGGACACCCTGTTCGCGTGGTTCGCCGGGCACGGGTCGGCGAAGGAGACGGCGGATCGGTTGTTCGTACACCCCAACACCGTTCGCTACCGACTGCGGCGCGTGCAGGACCTCACCAAGCGCGACCTGACCAATCCGGCCGACATCGGCGAACTCTACGTCGCACTGGAATCCGTGCGGCTGGAAGCGGAGCCGGAGTAATCGGGGCCGGCTTCGCGAACAGGCGCTACGGCGCCACGTCGATCTCGACGAGTCGTGCGAGGTCGAGCAGATCCCGTTCGAGGCCGGGCCTGCCGGTGAGCCGCACGACCAACGGGCGACCGCGATGAGTCCTGCCTGCCACCAGGCTCACCGTCGGATTGATCCATTGTGGACTCTTTTCGGCGGAGGAAACCGTGATGTCCGGCGGTGGAATTCTCCGACTTGTGGGCCGCCTCCAGCCGAAGAGCGATGAGGACCTTCCCGCGTCGAGGTCACGGACAGTGTTGCCGTGCAAGGACAGCAGCGCCGCGACGTCGGCGACCGCGTCACGAAGCTCGATGTCGGCGATCGAGTCGGAGTGCGCTGCGATGTCCAGCCCGCCCGTCCGCCGCGGCGTGGAGTCGACGATCGGCAGGAACAGCTCCAGGTCCGCGACCACGCGGGCGACGAGCCCCGGTCCGCCGGTGCGGTGCAGTGCCGGTATGCCGTCGACACACGTGCTGGACGTCGAGTCCCGGATGAACGCGGCGGAGGTGGCACGGGCGAGCAACAGGCGAACGCCGTCGTCGCCCGGCGCCGCGTCGATGACGACGATCCCCGCGTGTCGTGCCGAGGCCACGATCTCGGTGCGTCGAGGCAGGTCGGCGGCGAGCGCCACCGGGAGTCCGTCGAGCAATCCGGACTCTCCGGCCGCACGGCGGCGGTCCGCGCGGCCGGCCTCGGCGAACAGCCGGGCGATCGAGACCGCCGACGCGGGCCGAATTCGGCCGAGCTGTTCGACGCAGCCCGCGATCAGTTCGGTGGCGGTCAGGGCGCCGGATTCGAGCAGGCGGAGGTACTCGGTCGCCGAGCGGTCACACAGGTCTTGCGGCACGTCATCGGGCCTCTCACCGGGAGCGACGAACGGTGTCGCCAGATGGTGAACGCATCGGCGTTGTCCCGGAGAACAAACCTGGTTGGCGCAGGAGGCCGAACGGCTTCCGCCGTTCACCCGTCAAGCCCAGCCATTTACCTGTAACCGGCGGTCACACTTTGACGGGACAGGGCGATCGGCGCACTATTCCGCAATCGGGTTACCGTCGGGTAAGTTCTACGCCTCGTGACCCCGGTCTCAACTCAGGAGGACTCGTTGCGTCGTGCCTTCAGCCTGATCTTGCTTGGTGCGGGGGTCTTCGCGATCGCGGTCGCGGTGATCCTGCCCACCTATGTGTACTCCTCGCTCGCGAAGGTGCCGCTCGATCAGAACTCGACCACCGTGCTCGAAGGGTCCGCGGCCAAGGCGCTGGTCGTGTCCGACCGAGGCGCCGGGCCGGTCGCCGAGATCCGCGAGAACGTGAACCTGACCGCGACCGCGAAGGTGCAGCCCAACTTCGCCCGCGCGGAGATGAAGGAAGGCTCCGACGTCGCGGTCTGGCTGTTGGCGACCCAGGTCACCGACAACGCCGACGACGCGATCGTCACCGCCAGCAAGCGGCAGGTGTGCTTCGATCGCCGGACCGCCGAGGGCTACGTGCCCCGGCCGGGCACCGTCGAGCCGAAATGCCAGCCCAGCAGCAGCTTCACCACCAAGATCGACACCAAACCACCGGCGAATCCCGGTGACCTGCCCCGCGAGGTCGTCACCGAGACCGGCCAGCCCGGCCTGAACTTCAAGTTCCCGTTCGGCGTGGAGAAGAAGGACTACGACGTCTACAACGACTCCGTCAAGAAGGCGGGAACCGCGAAGTACAGCGGCACCGAGAAGCTGAACGACGTCGAGGTCTACAAGTTCGTCGAGCAGATCCCGGATACCCAGATTTCCCAGCAGACCGTTCCCGGCACGCTCGTCGGGACCGATCAGCCGTCGGTGGAGGCGGCCCGGTTCTACCGGGCCACGATCACCACGTGGGCCGAGCCCGTCACCGGCGTCATCATCAAGCAGCAGCAACAGCAGCACCAGGAATTGCGCGTCGACGGTGGCGGCAGCGGCACGGTCGTCTTCGACGGGACGTTGACCTACAACCAGGCGACCGTCGACCGGAACATCGCGCAGGTGGAGGCGAACCGGGGCAAGTTGCGCTTCATGGTGACCATCGCGCCGATCGTGTTCGGCGTGATCGGCGGCCTGATGGTCGTGGCCGGGGCGTTCCTGCTCGTGCGCAGGAACAGGACCGTCACTCGGAACACAGCGTCCTGACAACACTGACGAAGGCCACCTCACGAAAGGGGGTGGCCTTCATCGGCGCTCATGGCTTGCGAAACACCAGGACGAGATTCCAGCAGGCGATTTCCCGAACGCCGGGCAGTCGGGCGATCCACAGGGCCCAGCGCGGGTGGTAGCGCGGAAAGAATCGGCGCAATCGCGCGTGTCGGGTGTTCTTCGCCCAGCGAACGGCCGCTCCGACCGACAACGGGAACAGGCTCACGCCGAATTTGTTCTTCGGTTCTTTTCCTGTGGTCCGCAGATAACGACGCCGAGCGTAATCCCCGCCCACGAAATGCCAGGGCGCGGTCTCGTGCCCGCCCCAGGGTGAATACCACGGGGTGAAGGACACGAAAACCGTGCCGCCCGGTTTCGTCACGCGGCACATCTCCTCGATCATCACCCAGGGTTCGGCGACGTGTTCGAGGACGTTCGAGGAGTAGCAGATGTCC
>JALZNB010000522.1 GCA_030857905.1 Actinomycetota bacterium | reverse complement strand
GTAGACGTACCCGTTGTAGTAGTACGCCGACCAGCTCCCGCCGCCCTCGTTCGGGTCGGCGGCCGGTCCGCGCTCGAAGAAGCCGATCTCCTTGGGCGCCTTGGAGTCGGTGAAGTCGAGGAACTGGACCCCGCCCATGTACCAGGACTGGACCATGATGTCGCGGCCGGGAACCGGCAGCAGCGAGCCGTTGTGCGCGACGCAGTTCTCCTCGTCGGTCTGCATCCGGGAGATCTTGAAGAAGCTGCGGAACTCCAGCTTGCGCGCGTCGCCGCGACCGGTGATGTCGTAGATGCCGTTCGCGCCGCGGGTGGGACCGATCTTGGTGTTGCACGTCGCGCCGCCGCCGCCGCCGAGCTCGTCGGTGAAGACGACCTTGGTGCCGTCGTTGTTGAAGGTGGCCGAGTGCCAGAACGCGAAGTGGTCGTCGTCCTGCACGCGGTTGATCACCCTCGGCTTCTCCCGGTCGGAGATGTCGAAGATGATGCCGTCACCCATGCAGGCGCCCGCGGCCAGGTTCTTCGACGGGAAGACGGTGATGTCGTGGCAGCCCGCGGTGGGGCTGACGTAACCGGTTTCGATCGTGCCGGGCCTGCCGGGGTTGCCGCCGTCGGGGAACAGGTTCGGCGCCGCGACGACCGCGGCCGCGGCCGGGTTCTTGATCGGCACCTTGACGATCGAGATCTTGTCGTGCGGCGGCTGGCACTTCGGCAGCGCCGCGTTCGGGCCGTAGGACGAGACGTAGAGGTAGACGTCCTTGCCGCGCTTGTCGGGAACCATGGTGTGCGTGTGCGAGCCGCACGCGGTCTCCACGGCCGCGACGAACCGCGGGTTCTTCTTGTCCTTGATGTCGAAGACCTTGACGCCCTCCCAGTACGGCTTGGTGCCGTCGTTCTGGGACGTCGAGTTACAGCTGTCGTCGCTTCGGCGGGCGTCGACGGACAGGAAGAGCAGGTCGCCGCTGACCGAGACGTCGTTCTGCGCGCCGGGGCACAGGACCTGGCTGGCGATGCTCGGCTTCTTCGGGTTCTTGATGTCGTAGATCGTGAAACCGAGGTAGTTGCCCGCGATGGCGTAGTCGCCGGTGAAGGCCAGGTCGGTACCGAGCGACTGGGGACCGGACAGCGGTGCGGTGGCCGGGATGTTCGCGATGTGCGTGACGTTCGGGCTGGTCACGATCTCGTCGTCGCCGGGGAACCCGTCCTGCGCGGACGCCGAGGGAACCCCGAGCAGCGTGGAGACGGTGACGGCGGCGGCGCCGAGGGCCGCGACGGGCGCTCGGCGTAGCCAGGCGTGTCGAGATGAAGGCACGCTACACACCCCTTTCATGAAGTCGGAATCCGCAGTATCACCTGCGTGGAGCCGCGAAATCCACCCTCGTTCGTCGCTCGTTTTCACCAATTGGCCATCGGTTGTCGTCCCAGCCCCTCGGGAGTACGTTGCCGGTGACGTGTAGATGTTCCGATCCGAAGGGTGTTGTGCCGATGCGGGTTCGGGGACGGCTGGTTGCCGGGTTGCTCACGGTGCTCTTGGCCGCGTCCGGGTGCGCGAACGAGCCCGCGGTCGGCGACAACCCGGTGTTGCAGCCGGGGCGTCCTGGAGAGGGCAACAAGACCCTGTCCCCCGAAGAGGCGTCGACCGCGGCGCCCAAGGTCGAACCCAACGACGCCGACGTCACTTACGCGCGAACGATGATCGGGCACCACCTGCAGGCCGTGGAAATGAGCGCGCTCGCCCCACAGCGGGCGCTGGACCCGAAGCTCAAGGGGCTGGCCGCCCGGATCGGCGACACGCAGCAGCCCGAGATCGACATGATGAACCGCTGGCTCTCCGAGCACGGCAAGCCCACGGTCGAGACGGGCCATTCGGGACACGGGGGCCACTCGGAACACGAGGACATGCCGGGAATGGCCACCCCGGAACAGTTGACGGCCCTCGCCGCGGCGACCGGCGCCGACTTCGACCGGCAATTCCTCCAGTTGATGATCAAGCATCACGAGGGTGCCGTGACGATGGCTGGCCAGGTCCAGCGGACCGGCGCGGACATCCGCATTCAGGAGATGGCCGACAACGTCGTCGCCGAGCAGAGCGACGAGATCACCAGGATGCGGGCCATGCTCGGCGCCTGAGGCGGAGGCGTTCACCGGGCGGGCGAAACCTGCGAGCGCGCCCGCCGGTCGACTCGCTAGCATCTTCGGTGTCCAGGTCACCCCGTGTGACCAGCCAGACCTCCGAGGAGTCACCGTGTCCCAGCCGCAGCCCGCATCCGTCGCACCAGCCATGAGCGTGGTGGTGCGCGCGGGCACTACGGCGGGCGCGGCGGTCCGCGAGGCGGACC
>JALZNB010000515.1 GCA_030857905.1 Actinomycetota bacterium | reverse complement strand
GTTCTCACCGGCCTTGACGGCGGTCGGGGAGAAGATCGCCTTGACACCGGCGGGCAGACCGGATGCCGAGAGCGTGATGTTCTCACCCGCGGTGGAGCCGGCCTTGCTGGTGACGGTGGTGGAGACGAACTTGCCCGCGTTGACCTTCAGGCTCGACGGTTCGACGGCGATGGTGGCGTCGGTCTGACCGGGGTCGACCGGGCCGCGCTCGGTGATCGCCCAGTCGCCCATGTCGTTGTTCAGGCGACCCCAGACGCTGTACCAGTCCCAGGTGGCCTTGCCCCACGACGCGACACCGTAGATCTTGTTGTTGTGGACCAGCGGGCCGCCGGAGTCGCCCTGGAGGATCGAGACGCGACCGTCGGAGTAACCCGCACAGATCATCGTGGCGTCCTTGAAGCCCGCGCCGACGCCCAGGCAGTCCCTGGAACCGTCGACGACCGGCATCTTGGCCCTGGTCAGCTTGACGTCGCGCGTCTGGTCGTCGGGGTCCTTCTTGCCGTAGCCGTAGGAATCAATGGTCGTGCCGACCGGGATCTTGGGGTCGGCCGATGAGGCGATCGCCGGGTAGGCCGCGCCGCCGAGGAGTCTGATCTCGGTGGCCAGGGTGACCATCGCGACGTCGTAGCCCTGGTCGAAGTTGACGTAGCTCGGGTGCTTCTTGTAGCTGGTGACCTTCGAGAACTGGAAGCCGGTGCCCGAGCCGCCCTTGTAGTCGGCGAGGTCGTCGAGGCCGTAGACGAACGACTTCTCGCCCGCCGCGTCCGCGCAGTGCGCCGCGATCAGGACCTTCTTGGGGGCCACGACCGTGCCGGTGCAGGTCTCGCCCTCGGGCCGGGGACCGCCTACGCGGATACCCGCGATGATGCCGGGGTACGTGCTGACAGGGACGTACTCCCCACCTCGGTGCAATACGCCCTGGGTGGTCGGCTGACCGTTGTAGGAAGAGCTGCCCTCGAAGTTGGCCGCGGGTACGTTGCCGGGGCTACCAGCGGTCGACTCCTGAGCCGACGCGATGCTGGCGCCTAAGGGCACCAGGACCGTGGCCGCGGCTAGAGCCATGAGACCCCAGGACCGTGGTGTTCGTTTCACGATGGTTCCTTTCCGGATCAGGAACACGCGCCTCTAGGCAGGGACGGCGGCGGTTCGCTGCTCGTCACTTTCGGGTGACGCCAGGTGAGGAACAATCAGGGTCGGTATCCGTAGGGGTACGGCACTTTATGACCGCCGTCGTATCGCACGGGCTGCCGGACAACCATTGATGGCCGACTACGATGGTGCGGTGGCGGAGATCCCGGTACTCGACCCGCTGGCCGCGGCCATCCACGGCGACTGGTCCGCCTGCCTCGCCGACCCGACCGGAGCGCGTGTGCGGCCCGCCGACGTCGGTTTCGTGTTGCCGCGCAACGAGGGTACACAGGCGGGCTTCCGCGCGGCCAGCCTCCGTGAACGCAGTGCCCGCCTCGACGGCCGGTGGCGCCACACGGTGCTCGTGAAGTGTCGGTCGGGCGCGGAGTAATACGCAAACAATGGACACCACACCCGACATCAGCGCCCGGATGAGCAGGCAGCGGTCGAGGGACACCGGCACCGAGATCGCCCTGCGCCGTGCCCTGCACGCCATGGGTCTGCGCTACCGCGTTCACCGCCGTCCGCTCCCCGCGGTTCGTCGCGAGGCCGACGTCGTCTTCGGGCCGTCACGCGTGGCGGTCTTCGTCGACGGCTGCTTCTGGCACGCTTGCCCGGAACACGCGACCTGGCCCAAGCGCAACGCCGAGTTCTGGCGGGCGAAGATCGAGGGCAACCGGGCCAGGGACCGGGACACCGATGCCACGATGACCGCGGCGGGCTGGCTCCCGCTCCGCGTATGGGAACACGAGGACCCGGTCACCGCCGCACAGCGAATCGCCGACACCGTGCGCGAGCGGTCTTCGTGACGATCGTGTCAGCCGCGGGCTCGCGGTCGACGCCATTCCCGGTTCTGCGTCACCCGGCGCCGCCGCCGGGTGACGCCGACGATCAACGGACCTGGGAATACTGTTCGTAGAGCCCTTCGCGCAGCGCTTTCGACACGGCGAGCGTGCGGTTGGGGCAGTCCAGCTTGGCGAGGATGCTGGCGACCAGGCGCTTGGCGCCGTTCTCGGAGATGCGCAGTTCAACCGCGATCTGCTTGTTGCTCAGGCCGTCGACCATGAGCAGCAGGGCCTGTTGTTCGCGCGGGGTGATCCTCGGCCGCGGTCGAATCCGCTCGTCCCGCTTGCCCGCGAGGGCGAGCAGGGTGTGCGCGAGTTCCGCGGGAATCAGCACCTCGCCATTGCGCATCCGCGACAACGTCTCAAGCAGGACGGCTTCGCTGAGCGCGTCCATCAGGAGAAAGCCCGCTCCCCTGATACCCGCCGCCTTGGCGACATCGTCGAACTCGTCCGGCTTGAGCAGCAGGAGCACCTTCACCCCGTGCTCGCCCGCGCAGCGCAGGCCGGGTTCGGTCTGGATGTCCACTTCGGACAGCAGGGTGACCAGGAACTGGGTTTCCGGACCCAGTCCGTCGAGGACTCTGGGCAGCGACGGCGACGACACCGCCGACCCGATGCTCGGTGTCTGCAACATCCGTTCGATGCCGTAGCGCAGGAGGTCGTCGCGAATCGCGACCACCACCCGCGTGGCTAATTGCGTCGGCTTGACCAACTTGTCCTCGGCGCCTGACATTTGGCCCTCTCTTGCGGAGATAGTCGAGTGCCCTCGGAGAAAGGAACGACCGCGTGAGATATTCCCCGGGTAACCATGGGTTCGCGCGAGCAACCACTTTCCGCTTCCGCCGCATGGCTCCCTCCTGTTTCGTGGCTCATTGGCGGAGCGCAATCACAGAATACTCGATCGCATACCTCGGGCGGTGCTGACCGTGCGCGATATGTCGATGTGATGCAAGTCACTTCTTTGTGCTACAGCAGGTGGTCGACCGTGGGTGCGCGAGGTCGCCACGTGGTAGGCCCAGTCTACGCATTGAGTCCCCACTCGGGGAAATCGGAATTCCGTCGTGGCGCATTCTTGACAATGGCGGGCTCGGTCATCGGTCGTTCCCGTGGCGCTCCTCATAAATCGTGGAATGTTGACAGTCCTACCCTTTCGCGCGCGAATGAAACCAGCTTTCCCGCCCGGTGGGTGCTTTAGGGCCAGGTCCATGTCCCGCACGTGGTCCCAGACGTGCGAAGTGGCTGAACCCGCAGGTCATCAGCGGGAACCAGGCGCCCGGCGGAGGCGGTTGGCCGCCAACTAGAGTTGCCGCGTGCTGTCCACGACGCGGTTGCGCAAGGTGTTCGGACCGCCCGCCCAGATGGCCATCGGACTGGGATTGTTCGGACTCGCGGGCTATGTCTTCGTCGCTGTCACCGGGCGCACGCTCACCAGTGCGGAGGCCAACCTCGCGATCGCCTTCTACTTCCTGGCCAACGTCGTCGGCCCCGGCATCTTCTACGCGCTCGAACAAGTGACCAGTCGATCGCTGAGCAAGGCACTCGCCGCGGGGATGCCACTGGCGCCCGCGATCGTCAAGGCACGGCGGGCAGGCGCCGGACTCGCGGCGGTGGTCGTGGTCGCACTCGGCCTGCTCTCCCCGGTGATCGTCGGCGCCACGCTGCACGACGACTGGGCCCTCTTCGCCGAAGTCGTCGCCGCCGCGGTCATCGGCGGCGGACTGCACTTCGTGCGTGGCCTGCTCGGTGGCCTCCAGCGCTTCAGCGCGTACGCGGCGACGCTCGCGGTCGAGGGCGTCAGCAGGCTCGTGCTCTGCCTGGCGCTCGCCGTCGCGGGCGCGGGCAGCGCGTGGATG
>JALZNB010000492.1 GCA_030857905.1 Actinomycetota bacterium | reverse complement strand
TACCTCGACAACGCTGCCGCGCGCGGTGTGGTCTGGGCTCACCGCTCCCAACTCGCGAACGGCGCTGATGGGGCGCGGCTGACGGGGCCCGCGCGAGCCGCCGAGCTTGACGTCGAGCATGCGCGGCTCGGCGTCGAGGCCGTCGAGCAGCCAGAGGGCGCCGCCGCTGTGATAGATCACGCGAGCGCCATCGGTGGTGGCGTTGCGCGCGTAAAACTCGTGATCACTGTGCTGACGAACATCGGTGCCATCGGTAGCGCACGAGTAGAGGTTGCCGACGCCGTCGTGGTCGGACAAGAACGCGATCCGGTCGCCGACCCACATCGGCGCGACGATGTGGCCGTCCACGTCGGACAAGATGCGCTGGAAGTCGCCGGTCTCCTTGACCCAGACCTGGCCAGCCGTGCCACCTCGATAGCGCTTCCACCACGCGGGCTCACGCGAAATCACAGTCCCGAGCAGGACAGCACCGTCCTCGCGCAGTGACAGCGCGCCGACGGGGCCATACGGCAAGCGGGTCGACGGCGAACCGTCGAGCGGGACGGCGTGCGCCCACGTGCGGCGGCTGGACGCCTGGCCGGTCGCGGTCGCGGCGACAACCCGGCCATCCGGTGTCCAGCCAAGCACCTCGGTGGTGACATCGCCCCAGTAGGTCAGCTTCGACGCGGGTCCGCCGTCCGTCGGCGCGGCGTGGACCTCCGGCTCGACGTCACGGGTGCTGGCCCAGGCGAGGGTGCTGCCGTCCGGGGAGAATCGCGGATTGACCACCGGCACCTGGTCGGCGGAGACCCGCCAGGCGCGACCACCGGCGACAGGTGCCAGCCACACATCGTCCTCGGCGACAAAGGTGATCAGGTCCGCGTGCAGGTGGGGGAATCTGAGGTAGGCGTCGGTCACCCGGTCAAATTAGTTGCTGGGGACGACACGTGGTGCGAAAACGCCGGTCGCCCATCCCAACGCCTGCGAACGTTGACGATCTCCGCACTAGCTGGGCCAGAATCGACGCCACGAGTCCGCGTCGACGAGGGGGACGCCCGCGGCGCGGGCCGCTGTCTCGGCCGAGCGAACGCGGGTGGCGAACTCGCGGGCCGCCGCGCGGAGCACGCCCTCCGGGTCGTCGCCCGCGAGCTTCACCGAGGCCGCCAACGCGAGCAACCGGTCGTCCTTCGGGATCAGGTCGGCGGGAAACCCGGCGCGGGTGGTGCGCTGGACCAGTTTCGCGGCGAGGGCGAGGGCGGGTTGGCCCATGGCGACCCCGTCGACGCTGGACTCGCGGCGCTTCTCCTGCTGCTTGAGTTCTTCCCAGCGGTGTTCCTGGGTGGCCGCGTCACGGACCGCCGGGTCACCGCCCGCGAAGACGTGCGGGTGCCTGCCGACGAGCTTGCCGACCAGGTCCGCGGCGACATCGTCCACGGTGAACGGGTCCTGCGCGGATTCCTCGGCGACCCTGGAGTGGAACAGCACCTGCAACAGCACGTCACCCAGTTCCTCACGCAGCGCCGCGCGGTCACCGTCCTCGATCGCCTCAAGCAGCTCGAAGCATTCCTCGACGAGGTACTGGCGCAGCGAATCGTGCGTCTGCTCGGCGTCCCACGGGCAGCCGCCCGGCGAGCGCAGGCGGTCCATGACCTGTGCCGCGGCGATCAGGCCCGCGCCAGGGGTGGCGTGGACCGGCGTGCCCGCCGCGAGCATGGCCTTGGCCTCGACGCTGTCGAGATCGTCGGTCAGCAGGACGACCGGACCCGTCCGCGCCTCGGCGGTCACGTCAGGAGACGCAGGCGCATCGCCCAGCGCGAGGTCCACGCCACCGTTCACGTAGACCTTGGCGGCCCGAAGCAATGGCAGCGCCGACGATGGCACCGTTCGCGCGCGAAGCAGCACCACGGCCGAGCCGGGGTGCACGGTCACGGAGCGCCGGCCCCGCGATCGGGTACACCTCGCCGGTCGTCTCGCCCTCCGCCGCGACACCCATGGACGCGATGTCCCACACGCCGTAGCGGGGACTGATCCGCACATCGAGGTCACGCACGGACTGCTGCAACAGGCGCGGCCCGAGGACCGTGGCCACCTTCGGATCCGGGGTGGGCTGCTCGGCGGACTTGGCGTCGGTGGCCCGCTCACGGATCAGGGCGACGACCCAGCCGCCGCTCTCGGCGTTCGGCTGGAAGGCGACCACCGAGTTCTTCGGTGCGCCGAAGAGCAGGCTGCCCGCGATCTCCGGGGCGGCGGCCGGGGTGATGGTCTCGCCCTTGCCCGCCTGTCCGCCGGTCTTGACCTCCTCGTCGATGATGCGTTCGGCATCCTCGACGCTGCCCCTGGCCAGTTCCTTGGCCTTGGCGGTGGCCTTGTCCCGCATCGAACCCGACCCCTCCTCCGCGGTGCCGGGCGCGATGACGATGAAGTCGAAGGTGACCGCGAGCGAGGCAGCGGCCACCCCGCCGATCGTGGCGAGCAGCAGATAGTCGCGGGCGATCTCGTCGGCGTCGAAGGCCTTGTTGACCGCCTGCTCGACGATCGCGCTCGGCGGGACGCTGCCGTCGGTCGGCAACGGCTTGAGCGAGGCGGACAGGTCGGCGGACAGCTTAGCCACCTGCTCCTCGTTGACCGTGACGTTGTTCTTGGCCGCGTAGTCGGCGACCAGCTCGTGCAGCACGAGCTGACGGATCACGGCGCGGGACAACAGGTCCAGCTTGCGCTGATCGGCGAGTACCTGGGCGGCGGGCTCGGCCTTGACGGCCTTCGCCACCAGCTCCTGAACCCGGTCGACGCCGATGGACTTCCCCGCGACGATGGCGGCGGCATTGACCTGGCTCGGCCCCGACGAGCAGGCGCTGAGCGCCAACCCGAGCACGACGAGCAGGACGACGGACAAGCGTCGACAACGGATGACGGTGGTCACAATGCCGTAGCCTCTCATAGCTGGATCGCGGGCCTGGCCACCACCCGTTCGTGGTGCCGGTTGGCCACGCACTCGCCTGCCACGACCCTATCCTCGACGGCTCATCAAGGTGATCGTCAGAGGTCGTCGTAGATCTCGCGACGGTGCCACGACCCCTCGTCTTATCGGCTTGTCGAGCCTGCGCAACGCCCGTAGGCGTCACGGCTGAACTCAATGTTGTAGGCACTCACTGGTTGGCCGCGTCTCCAGCTTCAAGTTCGACAACGGCCTGGTGCCAGGGCACAGCAGGCTCATCTCCGAGTCTGGCCAGTGCCTCGGACGCCCGCCGAGACCAGTAGGCGTCTTCCGAACGTTCCGCCATCTCGCCGGGCATCACAGCACCGACTCGGTGCCCATAACGGGTCACTTCACCCCCACCGGGACGGCGCTGGTCGACAGGGACTGGAGGAACTTGGCGCACCACTCGATCAGGTCGCGGTCGCGCAGCGGCGGGGCGCCCATGCGGCCACCGGCACCGCCCTCGGTGGGGCGGGGCAGCGTCACCGTGTTCGTCACCGGCTTGTGCGTCGCCTTCGGGTACAGGCGCTTGAGGCGGACCATCTGCGAATCGCGCAGCGGCAACGGCGCGAATCGGAGGTTGCTGCCCTGGGCGATCGCCTCGGTGACCCCGTGGTGGCGGCAGACGTGGCGGAACTCGGCGACCGCGAGCAGGTTGTCCACCGGGCTCGGCGGCTCGCCGTAGCGGTCGACAAGTTCTTCGCGAACCGCCGCCAGGCCCGCCGCGTCCGGTGCCGCGGCCAGCTTCCGGTACGCCTCCAGGCGCAACCGCTCACCGGGCACGTAGTCGTGCGGGATGTGCGCGTCGATCGGCAGGTCGACCCGGACCTCGGCCAGCTCGTCGTCGTCCTCCGCGCCAGGGGCGCCCGCGTGCTTGCGGAACGCCTCGACGGCCTCGCCGACCAGGCGGATGTAGAGGTCGAAGCCGACACCGGCGATGTGACCGGACTGTTCGGCGCCGAGGATGTTGCCCGCGCCCCGGATCTCCAGGTCCTTCATGGCCACCGCCATGCCCGCGCCCAGTTCCGTGTTCTGCGCGATGGTCGCGAGCCGGTCGTGGGCGTGTTCGGTGAGCGGCGACTCCGGCGGGTACAGGAAGTAGGCGTAGCCGCGTTCACGGCTCCGGCCGACGCGGCCGCGGAGCTGGTGGAGTTGGGCGAGGCCGAGCATGTCGCCGCGTTCGACGATCAGGGTGTTGGCGTTGGAGATGTCCAGGCCGGTCTCGATGATCGTGGTGCACACCAGGACGTCGTTCTCGCGGTCCCAGAAGCCCTGGATGATCTTTTCGAGGCGGTCCTCGTTCATCTGGCCGTGCGCGGTGACGATGCGCGCCTCCGGCACGAGTTCGCGCAGCCGTCGCGCGGCCTTCTCGATGGAGGAGACCCGGTTGTGGACGTAGAAGACCTGGCCGTCGCGCAACAGCTCACGGCGGATCGCCGCGCCGACTTGCTTGTCCTCGTAGCCGCCGACATAGGTGAGGATCGGGTGGCGGTCCTCGGGCGGGGTCAGGATCGTGGACATCTCGCGGATGCCCGCCAGGGACATCTCCAGGGTGCGCGGGATCGGTGTGGCCGACATCGTCAACACGTCGACGTGGGTGCGCAGCGATTTGATGTGTTCCTTGTGTTCCACCCCGAACCGCTGTTCCTCGTCCACGATGACCAAGCCCAGGTCCTTGTAGCGCAGACCTGTCTGAAGTAGACGGTGGGTGCCGATGACGATGTCGACCTCACCGGAGGCCAGACCCTCGATCGTCCGCTCGGACTCCATCGGGTCGGTGAAGCGCGACAAACCCTTGACGTTGACCGGGAACGAGTGCATCCGGCCCTCGAAGGTGTTGAGGTGCTGCTGGGCGAGCAGGGTCGTCGGCACCAACACCACGACCTGCTTGCCGTCCTGCACCGCCTTGAACGCGGCGCGCACGGCGATCTCGGTCTTGCCGTAGCCGACATCGCCGCAGATGACGCGGTCCATCGGGACCCCGCGCATCATGTCGGCCTTGACCTCGTCGATGGCGGCGAGCTGGTCGATGGTCTCGGTGAACGGGAACGCGTCCTCCAGCTCGCGCTGCCACGGCGTGTCCGGCCCGAACGCGTGGCCGGGCGCCGCTTGACGCGCCGCGTAGAGCTGGACCAGTTCGGCGGCGATCTGCTTGACCGCCTTCTTCGCCTTCGCCTTGGTGTTGCTCCAGTCGGAGCCGCCGAGCTTGTTCAACGTGGGCAGTTCGCCACCCACGTAACGCGACACCTCGTCGAGCTGGTCGGTCGGGACGAACAGCCGGTCGCCGGGCTGTCCGCGCTTGGAGCTGCCGTATTCCAACACCAGGTACTCGCGCGTGGCACCAGCGACCGTGCGCTGGACCATCTCGATGTAGCGGCCGATGCCGTGCTTGTCGTGCACGACGAAGTCGCCGGTCCGCAGCGCCAACGGGTCCACGGCGTTGCGGCGCCTGGACGGCATCTTGGTCGACATGTCCCGGGTGGACGTTCCGTGTCGCCCACCGGTCATGTCCGATTCGGTGAGCACCACCAGCGCGCACGCCGGGGAGATGAAGCCGTCCTCGATAGCGCCGCGCACCACCGAGACCAGGCCCGCCACCGGCGCTTCCGGTAGGCCGTTCTCGATCAGGCGCGCGGGCACATCGGCCTCGGCGAGCTGCTCGACAGCACGCTTGGCGGTGCCCGCACCTGGCACGACGAGCACGGCGGCACCACCGGCGGCGGTGTGTGCCCGCAGGTCGGCGAAGGCGCGCGCGATGTCCCCCCGATATGCCTCGACCGGCCGGAAGTCCAGGTGCACAACGGATTCGTCCGAACCTGTCAACTGCGACAGTGTCCACCATGGACGGTTGCTGTCGCTCGCGTGCGCGGCGATGTCACCCAGATCGCGATAGGCGGACGCACCGAGGTCGATCGGCCCCTTGCCACCGCCCGCGGCCGCCATCCACGACGCCTCAAGGAATTCCTGACCCGTGCGGACCAGGTCGTGCGCACGGGTGCGGATCTTCTCCGGGTCGTTGAGCAACACGTGAGTGCCCTCGGGCACCACGTCGGTGAGCAACCGCATCTCACCGACGCACAGCGCCGGGATCAGCGCCTCCATGCCCTCGGACGGGATGCCACTGGCGAGCTTCTCCAACATCTCGTGCAGGTGCGCGTCCGCGGTGTGGACCAGGGCGAGCTTGGCCGCCCGCTCCCGCACGTCCTCGGTGAGCAGCAGTTCACGGCACGGCGAGGCGATGATCTCGGTCAACTCGACCGGCAGCGACCGCTGGTCGGCGACCGCGAACGCGCGGATCTCGGTGACCTCGTCGCCCCAGAACTCCACCCGCACCGGGTGTTCGGCCGTCGGCGGGAACAGGTCGACGATGCCGCCGCGCACCGCGAACTCACCGCGCTTCTCCACCATGTCGACCCGCAGGTAGGCGAGGTCGGCGAGGCGCGCGAGGACACCGTCGAAATCCTGTTCCTCGCCTACCCGCAACGCGACGGGTGCCAGCTCACCCAGGCCGGGGGCCATCGGCTGGATGAGGCTGCGAACCGTGGCGACCACGACCTTCAGCGCACCCGCCGGGTGTTCTTCCGGGTGCGCGAGCCTGCGCAGCACGGCGAGCCTGCCGCCGACCGTGTCCGCCCGTGGCGAGAGCCGTTCGTGCGGCAGCGTCTCCCAGGAGGGGAAGTTGGCGACGACGTCGCGCCCGATCAGATCGCCGAGGACCGATAC
>JALZNB010000454.1 GCA_030857905.1 Actinomycetota bacterium | reverse complement strand
ATCGCGCGGGAACTGGTTGACCTGCCCGCGCCTGGTGAACCTGGTGCGCCGTCGCTGGTGATCCGAGGGAGTTCGCTGTGGACACCATGAACAGCGATCCCCGGAACAGAACGCCCATCCCCTGTGCGCATGAAATCTGTTGGAGTCACGTCGTGAGCAAACGGATGCCATCCCGGCAGAACCTGCCCGCTGATCAGGTGGTGTTGTCCCTCAGCGTCGATCTCACCCTTCTCGAACTGGTGTCCCTGAGCATCGTGACCGTGAGAGTCAGGTCAGGGGCCGATCCGGCGACGATCATCGCCGCCGAACGGGCACTGACCAAGATCCACGAGGCAACCGAAACACACCCGGCGCTGCCACCCATCGTCCGTCGACTCAAGTACCGCCCACCACGTTGAGCACCCCAGTGGCAGCGGTGCGGCCCGCCGCCGAACTTCGGTTCGCGAGGCTGATCGCCGCGCGTGCGATGATGCCGCCTCGGTTGTCGCCCCTTCTGGTGGACGAGGTGGATCATGGCTGGTCAGCACGCCGGGTATCAGAACGAGATCTACCTGCGCGGGCTGGCCGACGAACGGCCGCCGTTCACCACTGACGCCACTGGTCTCGAAGCGGCGGCGCGGGAGCGGCTCGAACCTGGACCGTTCGGCTACGTCGCAGGTGGGGCCGGGTCCGGCGACACCATGACCGCCAACCGGGCCGCGTTCGCGCGGTGGCGGATCGTGCCCAGGATGCTGACCGACGCGACCACGCGCGACCTGTCGGTCACGGTGCTCGGCACGCCGATGGCCGCGCCCGTGTTGCTGGCGCCGGTCGGGGTGCAGTCGATCGTGCACCCGGACGGCGAACTCGCCACCGCGCGGGCCGCCGCGGCGCTCGGTGTGCCGATGGTCTTGTCGACCGCTTCGTCGTACCCGCTGGAAGAGGTGGCCGAGGCGAACGGGGACGGACCGCGCTGGTTCCAGCTCTACTGGCCGAACGAGCCGGAGGTCTGCGCGAGTCTGCTGCGGCGCGCGAAAGCCGCCGGGTACACGACGTTGGTGGTCACCCTCGACACGTGGACGCTGGCCTGGCGCCCGACCGATCTCGACCATTCCTACCTCCCCTTCCTGCGCGCGACCGGCGTCGCCAACGCGTTCACCGACCCGGCTTTCCTCGCGGGACTGGCGAAGTCACCCTCGGAGGATCAGGCGATGGCGGTGTTGCGGTGGGTGTCGCTGTTCACCGGGACCGACAAGCGCTGGGAGCAGTTGCCGTTCCTGCGTGAACACTGGGACGGACCGATCGTCCTCAAAGGAATCCAGCACCCGGACGACGCGCGCATTGCCGCCGACGCGGGGATGGACGGGATCGTGGTGTCCAACCACGGCGGACGACAGGTCGACGGTGCCGTTGCCGCGCTTGAGGTGCTGCCCGAGATCGTGGCCGCAGTGGGGGGTCGGATGGAAGTCCTGTTCGACTCCGGTGTGCGCACGGGCTCGGATGTGTTGAAGGCGTTGGCGCTGGGCGCTTCCGCGGTTCTGCTGGGGCGGCCGTACGTCTACGGCCTGGCGTTGGGCGGGGAGGAAGGCGTCCGACATGTGCTGCGCTCGGTGCTCGCCGAATTGGACTTGACGTTGGGATTGTCCGGACATCGGACTCTCGCCGAACTCGGGGCTACGTCATTGCGCTACTCGGCTTCCTAGCTACTTGGCGTCGGCGTAGCGGTCGACGATCACGGCTTCCAGTGGGAAGCGGACCGGGGTCTGGGCGAACACCAGCACACTCGCCTCGTCGGCGGCGCCCGTGATCTCCTTCGACACGGCCTCCGCCTGGTTTTCCGGGCAGTGCACCAAAACCTCGTCGTGCTGGAAGAAGACGATCTGAGCGTCCGGGGCCGCCGAGGTGAGGCGGCGGCGCAGGGTTGCCAGCATCGTCAGCGCCCAGTCGGCCGCGCTGGCTTGGACGACGAAGTTGCGGGTGAAGCGGCCCCACTCGCGGGCGGCCTGGCGGCCCTTGCGCTCGGACTTGTCGTCATCGGTCGTCGAGGTCAGTTCGCGCCACGCCTCGCTCGGCGGTGGGCTGGTGCGGCCGAGTCGGGATCGGACGACTCGGCCTTCCTCACCCGCGCGGGCCGCCTGCTCCACATACTCGACGGCCTGAGGAAAACGCTTGCGCAGCACGGCGAGCAGCGGGCCTGCCTCACCGCTGGTGCCGCCGTACATCGCCGAGAGCATGGCGATCTTGGCCCGACCCCGGTCGCCGTCGAAGGCGTCGGCGGCCAGGCTGCTGTAGAGGTCGACCGCGGTGGACACCTCGGCGAAGCGCCGATCGCCCGAGAGCGCACCGAGTACGCGGGGCTCCAGTTGCGCGGCGTCGGCGACGACGAGTTTCCATCCCGGATCGGCGCACACGGCGGTGCGCAGGGTGCGGGGCAGTTGCAGGGCAGCACCGCCTCTGGTGGCCCAACGACCGGAGACCACGCCGCCGACCACGTACTCCGGTCTGAATCGTCCATTGTGGACCCAACTGTCCAACCAGGACCAGCCGTGGGCGACGTAGAGGCGGGAGAGTTCCTTGTATTCCAACAAAGGTGCCACCGCCGGGTGGTCCAGCTCCTTGAGCACCCACGCCCGGGCCGACGGAATCTCGATGCCTTCGCGGGCGAACGCGCGGACGATGCCCGGCGGATGGTCCGGATTGACCGATCGACCGCCGAACGCACTGGTGATGGCGGTGGCGAGCACGGCCAGCTTGGCCGGACGGTTGCCAGGGGACGGTCTCGGCCCGAGAAGGTCGGTGAGCAGCGCGGTGTGCACGTCCGCGCGCCACGGCAACCCGTGGTGGCTCATCTCGGCCGCGGCGAGCGCACCCGCGGACTCCGCCGCGATCAACAGGCGAAGCCGATCGGGGTGCGCGGTGGCGGCGATCCGGCGTTCCTGGTCGGCGAGCACCGCCACCGCCGCGTCGAGTGGATCGACGCCGACCGGCGCGGTGCCCCGGTCGGCGTCGAACAGGGCGGGCTGCTCGCCGCGGATCAGCGGTTTCGGGTCGGGCGGTTCGGCGAGTCCACGGGTGCGGGCCCAGGCGGCGCCGAGGTTGCGGGGGCGTCCGGGCCGTTCCTCGAAGGCGAGCAGGATTCCCTCGGCGAGCCCGAGATCGTGGCACCGCTCGATGCGGACTCCCGCGCGCAGCAGCGCTGGATAGACCTCTTCGGTCGAGGGCAGCACCCAGCGCTGGGTCCGCGACTGGGACATCCACGAGGCCAGGTTCGGGATGTCGATCGACTCGCCCGGCCCGTCGAGCACTCGTGCGCGAGCGGCACCCGCATGTGTCGGCACGACCGCGAGTCGCGCGCGCGACTCCTCGACTTGCTCCACGGACAGCACGGTAGCCGCAGGGGCGGACAAAACGCCGCTGGACAACTCTGTCGGGTCCGACAGGCGAGAGTTGACTCACGAGTAGGTACTGCGGCACGGTTGCCTACCAGCGGGTAGTGACGGGAGGTTCGCTGTGTCCGACTATGTGACCCGGCTGCGCACGCTGGCGGCGACGGTGCCGACCGCGCTGCGCGGCGTCGCGATCATGCGCCGGGCGGGGCTGGTTCCGTTGACCCGGCCCGACCAGATTCTGCGGTCGATGATCGCGGTCCACCGACTCGGCCCGATCGCGGGCGCCGCCAGGGTCGCGGCCGTGCGCGACCATCGCGCGCTGGGGCTGGTCGACGAGCTGGGCCCGTTGAGCTTCCATCAGCTCGACACCCGATCCAACGCTCTCGCCCGCGCGTTCGCCAACCGCGGTCTCGGCCGGGGCTCGGTCATCGCCCTGCTGGCCCGCAACCATCGTGGGGCCGTGGAGACCATGCTCGCCGCGGGCAAGCTCGGTGCGCGGCTGATCCTCATGAACACCGGTTTCGCGGCGCCACAACTGGTGGACGTGGCCAAGCGAGAAGGTGTGACCGTGCTCGTGCACGACCAGGAGTTCACCGACCTGATCGACAACTTGCCCGCCGATCTGCCGCGCTTCCTGGCCTGGGCCGACGACGCCTCGATCGACACCCTCGAAGGGCTGATCGCCGCCACCGACGACCGCCCGGTGCCCACACCCCGCGAGCCGGGCGGGGTGGTGCTGCTCACCAGCGGAACCACCGGCACCCCCAAGGGTGCCCCGCGTCAGGTCCGCTCGCCACTGGCCGCCGCCCAGTTCCTCGACCGCATCCCCTTGCGCACGGGGGAGTGCACGGTCCTGGCCGCGCCGCTGTTCCACGCGACCGGGCTGTCCCAGTTCATCATCAACTTCGCCCTGGGCTCGACCGTCGTGCTGCGTCGCCGCTTCGACCCGGAGGCGACCCTGCGTGCAATCCAGGAC
>JALZNB010000444.1 GCA_030857905.1 Actinomycetota bacterium | reverse complement strand
GACGACCACGGCCGTGGTCGTCTCCGCTCGGGGTGGTTCGGTGTTCGGCGGTGTCAGAGTCCGATCTGCACGTCCTCCAGCACGCCGATCGCGTCGGGCACCAGGATCGCCGCGGAGTAGTACGCGCTGACCAGGTAGGAGATGATCGCCTTCTCGTTGATGCCCATGAACCGGACCGACAGGCTCGGCTCGTACTCGTCCGGGATGCCGGTCTGGTGCAGGCCGATGACGCCCTGGTCGGCTTCTCCGGTACGCATCAGCAGCATGGACGTGGTGCGGGTCTCGCTGATCGGGATCTTGTTCGACGGGAGCACCGGGATGCCGCGCCAGGACGGCACCTGGTGGCCGTCCATGGTGATCGTGTCGGGGTAGATGCCCCGCTTGCTGCACTCCCGGCCGAACGCCGCGATCGCCCGAGGGTGGGCGAGGATGAACCCGGGGTCCTTCCACACCTTCGCCAGCAGCTCGTCCATGTCGTCCGGTGTGGGTGCGCCGGTGCGGGTGTGGATGCGCTGCTTGGTGTCGGCGTTGTGCAGCAGGCCGAATTCCGGGTTGTTGAGCAGCTCGTGTTCCTGCCGCTCGCGCAGGGCCTCGATGGTCAGTCGGAGCTGGTGCTCGACCTGGTTCATCGGCTGGTTGTAGAGGTCGGCGACGCGGGTGTGCACCCTGAGCACGGTCTGGGCGACGCTGAGCTCGTACTCGCGCGGAGTGTCCTCGTAGTCGACGTAGGTGCTGGGCAGCTCGACCTCGCCGGTGTGGCCAGCCGAGAGGTTGATCGGCGCCTCGCCGTCCTGGCTGCGCGCGTCCCTGGAGATGAAGGCGTCGAGGTGGGCGCGCAGCGACGGCGACCGGTCGGCGACGGCGTGGAAATCGCCGCGACGAAGGGCGAGCACGGTGCAGCCGGTGACCGCGCGGGCGCTGAAGTCCCAGATCCGCTCTTCCAACAGGCCCCACTGGTCGAAGTAGTCGCCACCGGCGAGAACGCCGACCACGGACTCCTCGCCGTACTGCCCGGCGGCCCGTTGCTCGACCCGGCCGTGCGCGATCACCAGGAACCGGTCCTCGGCGTGGCCCCACTCCACGATGGTCTCGCCCGCCGCGTACTCCTCCTGGGTGAACAGCTCGGCGAGGGCGCCGAGAGTGTCCTCGTCGTCGAAGTCGCGCAGACAGGAGATCTCGCGCAGGTCGCCCGCGACGACCCTGGCCTGGCCCCCAATGCGGTCGACCGCGATGCGGCCGTCGCCGACGACATAGGTGCGCCGCTGGTTGACGCGGTAGGTACCGGCGCTCACCTGGACCCAGGGCAACTTGCGCAGCAGCCAGCGGGAGGAGATCTCCTGCATCTGGGGCGCCGACTTGGTCGTCGTCGCCAGATTGCGGGCGGCCGCGGTACCCAGGCTCTGCTGGGTCGCCTCAGCGCCGCCAGCTTCGAGGGAACGCACCGTCTCGGTCACGTCTGGTACCGCCAATCCTGTTCAAGGCATGGTTGGTCAAGGGCTTGGGTTCGTTCGAGGATGGTGGACGAGCCGGAACCGGCGACCGGTCTTGTCCGGCCACTTCCCGATCTTGGTCGTGCGGGGTCGGGATGCTCGGTTCCGACTTCATCAGAAGCTAGCACCGGTCTTTGCCGACGGGCAGTCCCCGAATGGGATGGTGATAACCCGCCCGAAACCACCCGATCTAGTGAAGTTGTGGACATGGAGTAATCACCGAGTGGATCTTTCACTCGATCTTGTACATCTTGCCTCCGCGTATGGGTGGGAACCCGCTCGGGTCGGCTGTCGGGCGCCCGGCACACTCGGCACATGAGTGGACCAGTGGTGGTGCTCGGCGGTCGCAGCGAGATCGGACTCGCGGTCGCCACTCGACTTGTCGCCGACGGTTCGCGGACCGTCGTCCTGGCCGCGCGACGCAGTGACGATCTCGATGACGAGGTCGCCGCGTTGCGTGCCGCCGGAGCGACCACAGTCGACCGGGTCGAGTTCGACGCCGACGACCTGGACGCCCATCAACGGTCGCTTGCCGACATCGTCGACCGGCACGGTCATCTCGACACGGTTGTCGTGTCGTTTGGAATCCTCGGCGACCAGAATCGAGCCGAACGGGACGCGGCGCACGCGGTCGCCGTCGTGCACACCGATTACGTCGCGCACGTGAGTGTCCTCACTCACCTCGCCAACCTCTTGCTACGACAGGGGAGCGGCAGGGTGGTCGTGTTCTCGTCCGTCGCGGGCATTCGCGTCCGCAGAGCGAACTACGTGTACGGGTCGGCGAAGGCCGGATTGGACGGATTCGCCTGTGGACTCGCCGACGCGCTGCACCGGAGCGAGGTCCACCTGCTGCTCGTGCGTCCCGGTTTCGTGATCGGCAGGATGACCGAGGGGATGTCACCCGCGCCGTTCTCCAGCACGCCGGACCAGGTCGCCGCGGCGACGGTCCGCGCACTCCGTCGTGGTCGAGGCGAGGTATGGGTACCCGGCGTGCTGCGTCCGTTGTTCGCGGTGCTGAGGGCTGTTCCCCGCGCGGTGTGGCGCAAAATGCCGCGCTAGCCGACGGGCGCGGAGGTCGAGCGCGCCCGCGATCTCCGGCCGCCGCACGGTGATCTTGGTCTACCGCAGGGCATCGCGTGGAATGAGCCGATGATTGGTTCAGCCGCGGCGCGGGACCAGCCGGTCGGATTCCTCGATCGGAGAGCAGCTCGCGCACCCCGCGGAAGGCCATCTTTTCGCGACCTTCGGCATGAGTTCCGCGCGAGTGTTCACCTCTGGACCGGGTGTGGCGCGCGCGGTGTCGTGACGATCGCCAGGGCGTTCCAGTCGAGGATCATCGGCATCGCCGTCCTTTTTCGGCGGCGAGTCGGCGGGGCGCTCACTCGGTGACCGGTGCTATATCGAGGTGCGATCAATGGCTGAGCCCGCGGTTGTGCGATACGGCGGAAAGTGAATTGAGTTCGATTTCCGGTGGAATTATCGTCGGTTACCGGGAGTTAACGCGATGATGTCTTCGCGGGGGTGGGCGAAGTCCGGTTCACGGGTATCGGACAACCCCCTTGTCACCCCCTACCCACCCCAGTGCGGTGCTGACTTGAGCTGCTCTTGATGTTATCGGTTGGAAACTGCCCAACGGACCGCGGAATCGCCAGGTGAGAGGCGCTGTGCGGGGTGTTCGGCCGTGGCTGACGGAAAGTCATTGCGCTGGCTGGGATCGAAGCGGACCGGAGTGCGGCCGGGTGAGCGGTCGATGCTCCAAACGGTCCATCGGGTCCGTACGGAAGTGTCAAGATAACGCATTGTTCATCAAGTTACTTGGCAAACCTTCCACATTTGTGGGCTATGCCGTTACATTCATCCTCGACCTTGAGGCAACGCGGAAGAAATAGTCACACTGAGTAACTCTGGGCGGTTCGTGCCGGAACGTCCGGGGGGAACGCATCTGTGCAGCGGAGAGGGCGACGCATGGCGCTGGTCGAACGACACGATGAACTGCTGACCCTGAATCGGCTATTCGCCGACAGCACGCGTGGTAGAGGGCAGGTCGCACTGATCAGTGGTGGCGTGGCCAGTGGAAAGAGCGAACTGCTGCACAGCTTCGCCGAACAAACATCGACCGAGGGTGCGGTGCTGCTCACCGCCACCGGTTCCCGGGCGGAGCGCACCCTGCACTTCGGTGTGCTCGGGCAGTTGTTCCACAGCCCCGCGTTACCGGAGTCCGTGGCCGAGACGCTCGCTCACCTGCTGCTCGGCGACGAGACGACGGCCACGGCCGACCCCTCCGCGATGATCTACGACCCGGTGGCGATCGGCCGCTCCAGCGCGCGCGTCCTCGACGGCATGTGTGCCGCCGTGCTCGAACTGGCCAAGGACCGGCCGGTGGTCATCGGGGTCGACGACATCCAGTTCGCGGACGGGCCGTCGTTGCAGGCCCTCCTTTACTTACAGCGCCGCATGCGCTTCGCCAAGGTGTTGATCCTGCTGACCGAGTGGGCGCTGCCCCGGCCGACGCTGGCCGTGTTCCGTGCCGAGGTCACCAGGCAGCCGAACACCTCCCACCTGTGGTTGTCGCCGCTGTCGCGCGACGGTGTGGCCGAACTGCTGGCCGCGCAACTCGACACCGTCACCGCGCAGGCACTCGCCCCCGTCCACCACGCGGTGAGCGGCGGGAACCCCTTGCTGGTCAACGCGCTGATCGAGGACTTCCGGGCCGCCGCCCGCGCGGGTGGACCGCGAGACGGCGAGATCGTCGTCGGCCGCGAGTTCGGCCACGGCGTCGTGGCGTGCCTGCACCGCTGGGAACCGGCCATCCTCGATGTGGCGCGTGGACTCGCGCTGCTCGGTGACGCGGGGTCGCCCGTGCTGCTCGGCAAGCTGCTCGACATGACATCGGACTCCGCCGCACAGGTGCTCGACGTGCTGGAGATGGCCGGTCTGCTCGACGGTGGCAGGTTTCGGCACCCCGTCGCCAAGGCCGCCGTGCTCGACAGCCTCGCCACAGGCGAGCGTGCCGCATTGCACAGCCGCGCGGCGACGCTGCTCTACCGCGACGGCGCCACGGCGTCCACGGTGGCCGACCACCTGCTCGCCGCCGGTGACCGCCACGGAGTCGACGAGCAGTGGGCTGTCGGCGTGCTGCGGCACGCCGCGCAGGAGGCACTGGTGGCCGACCGGTTCGACCTCGCGGTGCAGCGACTCGAACTGGCGGCGCGGATGTGCGCCGACGACGCCGAGCGCGCGGACATCACCACGCACCTGCTGCGCGTCGAATGGCGTCGCAACCCCTCCGCGGCGGCCCGCCACCTCGCGCCGCTGCGCGCCGCGCGCTCCGGCGGCTGGCTGAGCGACCGCAACGCGGTCCACCTGGCGAAGTTCCTGCTCTGGTACGGACACACCGACGAACTCGCGGGAACGTTGGCGCACCTCACCTCGTCCGGTGAGACGCCCGCGACCGGACAGGTCAGTCTGGTGTTCCACTGGCTCGCCTTCCTCTACCCGCCCGCTGTCGCCGGGATGTCCGCGCCGATCGCGGAGCAGACGCCGACGATCCTCGGCAACCCGTGGGCGCGCGCGTCGGCGATGTTGGACCGGGTCCGCGTCGGTGGGTCCCGCGACGAGATCGTCACCGCGGCCGAACACGTGTTGCAGAGTTGCAGGCTCGGTGAGCAGACCCTCGGGTCCCAGCTCTCCGCCATCGCCGCACTGATCAACGCCGACCGCAACGACCGGGCGATGCATTGGTGTGACTCGCTTCTTGCCGATGCGAGCACCCGAGGCGCCACCACCTGGCAGGCAGTCTTCGGCGCGCTGCGCGCGGAGATCGCGTTGCGTCGAGGCGATCTGCCCGCGGCGGCCGAGTTCGGCAGCACCGCGTTCGCAGGCTTGTCCCCACAGGGCTGGGGCGTGGCCATCGGCGTGCCTCTCGCGGTCCGCATCGCGGCGGCCACGGCGATGGGCGAGCACGATGTGGCCTCCGACCTGCTGCGGCAGCCGGTGCCGAAGGCGATGTTCCAGACCCAGTTCGGCTTGCAGTACCTGTACGCGCGCGGCCAGCACTTCCTGGCGACCGACCGGCCACACGCCGCCCTCGGCGACTTCCAGCATTGCGGCGACCTGATGAAGGCGTGGAACCTGGACTTGCCCGCACTGCTGCCGTGGCGTGCGGGCGCGGCCCAGGCTCAGTTGGCGTTGGGCAACCGCGACAGCGCGGTCGTGTTGATCACCGAGCAGTTGGCCCGCCCCGGCAGTGACGGCAACCGCACCCGGGGGGTGTCGCTGCGCATTCTCGCGGCCGCTTCCCCAGTGGGACAACGGATCACGCTGCTCTCGGAATCGGTGGACCTGCTGCACGTCGGTGCTGACCGATTCGAACTCGCCCGCGCGCTGCTGGACCTCTCCCACGCCCACAACGCGATCGGGGAATGCGAGAAGGCGCGGACGGTCGCCCGCCGGGCGTTGCAGATGGCCAAGGGCTGCCAGGCCGAACCGCTCAGCCGTGAACTCCTGCCGGGGCGCGACGCGGAGCTGCCCGAACAGGCCGACCGCCGCGCGCAACCGACCGGTATGGACACGTTGAGCGAAGCCGAACGTCGGGTGGCCGTGCTCGCCGCACTGGGGCACACGAACCGCGAGATCGGTGGGAAGCTGTACATCACGGTGAGCACGGTGGAGCAGCACCTGACCAGGGTCTACCGCAAGCTCAACGTCACCCGCCGAACCGATCTCCCGGCCGGGCTTCCGCAGCAACTGTTGGCCACGGCCGAAGATCGCTGATTCGTCCACAGTGGAGTGTCGCCATCGTGGGCGGTGGCGAC
>JALZNB010000417.1 GCA_030857905.1 Actinomycetota bacterium | reverse complement strand
GACCGAACCGGTGCCGGGCGAGCCGGTCGAGCACCTGTTCACCGAGGTGCCCGAACGGCGGGTGGCCGAGGTCGTGCGCCACGGCGGCGGCCTCGACGACATCGGGATCGCAGCCGCCGAGCCGGTCGAGCAGCGGGGCCAGTTCGGGGTCGGACACCAGACGTTCGGCGATCGCCCGGCCGACCTGCGCGACCTTGAGGCTGTGGGTGAGCCGGTTGTGCACCAGGGCCGAGCCGGAGGCGCTCACCACCTGGGTGACCCCGCCGAGACGCGCGAAGAACGGCGAGGCGACGAGCCGGTCGCGGTCGCCGCGGAACGGGGTGGCGGCGAGGTCGGCCGGACCCGCGTCCGGATCCCGGCGGGACTCCCGCTGCTGCGACTGGTCTGACATGACCTGAGACTAGTGCGGTGACGACTCGTATTCAGGCAGCGCGCGGGGCTGTGGAGGTGATCGTTGTCGGCGGCGGTCCCGCCGGGTGGGCGGTCGCAGACGCGTGTGCGCGCGAGGGGCTCGACACCCTCTTGGTCGATCCCGATCCGTTCGCGCGCTGGCCCGCCACCTACGGGCTCTGGGAGGACCAGATTCCCGAAGGCGTCCGGGCGATGCGTGTGTCAGCGCTCGCCGCCGGTCGGACGCTGTCGCGCGGATACGCGGTGTTGGACAACGATTCCGCGCTGGCCGTGTTCAGCGGCGGCGGGGCACGCGCTGTGGCCGGGTCGGTTGTCGCGGCCGAGTTCGGGTCGCGTGGCGCTACCGTCGTGCTGGTGTCCGGTGTTCGTCTGGCGTGCGCTGTCGTCATCGATGCCTCGGGCGTCCGGCGGGTGCTCTCCGGTGGAACGCCGCGCGGCGCGCGTGTGGAGCAAACGGCGTTCGGCGTGGTCGTGCCCGCGGACACGCCGTTGGTGACACCTGGCGCAGCCGTGTTCATGGACGGCTGGTCGACCCTCGACGACGAGCCCACCTTCCTGTACGCCGTCCCGCGGCCCAGCGGCGGCATACTGCTGGAGGAGACGTCCCTGGTACGAAAACCGGGACTGCCCCAGGACATCCTTCAACGGAGGCTCACCGCCCGTCTGGACGCGGCCGGTGTCGCGGTGCCGGATCAGGCGACGACCGAACGGGTCCGGTTCGCGGTGGACGTCCCACCGCCGACGTGGTGGCGCTCCGGTCCCGGCCCGGTCTCCTTCGGAACCGCGGCCGGGATGACGCACCCGGCGACCGGTTACAGCGTGGGTGACGCGCTCACGACCGCTCCCCTGGTCGCCGCCGCGCTGAGGGAAGCGTTGCCTCGTGGGGCCCACGCGGCGACAGCGGCTGCGCGGGCGGTCGTCTGGTCACCTGCCGCCCGGACCGTGCACCGACTGCGCTCGCGAGGGATGCGAACGCTGCTCGCCATGCCCGCCCGTGCCATGCCCGAGTTCTTCGACGAGTTCTTCACGCTCCCGGACGATCTTCAACGGGCTTACCTCAGCGGCCGGGAGGACGTGCGGGGCACCTCGGCGGCGATGATCACCCTGTTTCGCACGGCATCGTGGAGAATTCGCAGAGCCATGGCGCTGTCCCGGTAGGGATCTGTCCAGCGGGTAGCCCGTGCCCGGTGATTCAGACGACAGGTGCGTGAACTCCTGGTGACAACCCCTCGCTTGCCTGTTCAGAGGGGGCACGATGGTCGTCGTGACCGTCATGCCGGACGTCAGCTTCGCGTTCCAACCGCTGCTCAGCACCCGAACCGGCGAGCCCGTCGCCATGGAGGCGTTGGCTCGCCCGACCAACGGCGGAATCTACGACCTGCTTCGTCGGGCCGGAAAAGCCGGGCGGCTGGTCGAGACGGACATCTCGTTGGCGAGTGAGGCAGTCCTGGCCACCCCGCGACACAAGTCGATGCTGCCGCTGCACCTGAACCTGTTGGCGGTCACCGCGACCAGGCCACAGGACCTGATCAGGTCCCTGCGGCCCGCGCTGAACCAGACCGACCGGCACCCGTCGGAGATCATGCTGGAGATCACCCCGCCGTTCAGCCAGGTGCACCGCGCGGAACTGATCCGCGGCCTGCGCGAACTGCGGGACAACGGCTACCGCGTCGCGTTCGACAGCGTGGGCGACGGCGACCTGCCGCTGTCGCTGCTGGCCGATGTCGGACCGGACCTGGTCAAGATCGACTCGCACCTGATCGGCGGGCTTCCCGACAACGCGGCGTGCCTGGCCGTGGTCGAGTGCCTCGCGCACTACTGCGCCCGCACGGGTGTACGGCTCGCGGCCGTCGGCGTGGAGACCGAGGAACAGCTGCTCTGTCTCAACCGGCTCGGTGTCCGACTCGCCCAGGGCGATCTGCTGGCGGGCGCGGGCGACGGCGACATCTCGGTGCCGCTGCCCCGGCCGGTCGCCGAGATCATCGAACTCAACGCCACCGCGAGCGTGGGCGGTGTGCCGTTGGTCGCGGACTTCCTGCGCACCGCGACCACGATGCCGGAGATCGCCACCGCCGAGGACGTCCGCGAGGTCTTCGCCGACGAGCCGACCGTGAACGGTGTCGTCCTGGTCGATCCCGAGGGCAGGCCGTCGTACTCGGTGGAGCGCAGCCGATTCCTGCTCGCGGTCACCGGCCCGTACGGCCACGCCCTCAACGCCAAGAAGCCCGCGGCGCGGCACGCCGACGCGCCCAGGGTGATCCGCGCCGACTCCACCGGCCTTCAGTTGCTGGAGATGGTCGGTGACGCCGATTGGGAACGCTCCGGCGACGACGTGGTCGTGGTCGACCTCGACCGCGTCTGCCTCGGCGTCGTTCGACTGACCGACGTCGTGCGCGGCGTCGCCGAGGCCAAGATCGAGCAGGCCACGGCGTTGAACCCGCTGACCCGGCTGCCCGGCAGCGAGGTCGTCGACCGCGAGGTCGACCGGCGGATCGCGCGGCAGGAGATGTTCGTGGTCGCCTGGCTCGACGTCGACGCGTTCAAGTCCGTCAACGACACCGTGGGTTTCGCCGCGGGCGACGACCTGATCCGGGACATCGGTCGGGCCCTGTCCGACGCCGAGGCCGAACTGCCCGGCGTGCGGGTCGGCCACGTCGGGGGCGACGACTTCCTCGTCATCACCGAACTCGACGAGATCTCCCGGCTCGCGGCCCGCACGGTCGACCGGCCGTGGAGCACCGAGGGCATGGACGTCAGCGTGTCCCTCGCGTCGCTGGTCTGCGGTGTGGGCTCGGTCCGCTCCTATCGCGAGGCCTCGAAACTGTTGGCCCCGTTGCGCAAACAGGCCAAGACCGTGCCGGGGTCGAGCTGGGTGCTTTCGCGGCCGGGCGGCGACCGGGTGGAGATACTGCGGGGCCGGGGTGCTCACCCCCAGCGCCCGCAGCATGCCCGCGCTGTCTGATCCGCACTGTCCTTATTCGACGGTGACACTCTTGGCGAGGTTGCGTGGCTTGTCGATGTCCCGCCCCAACGCCAATGCCATGTGATAGGCCAGCAACTGCAGGGGGACGGTCAACAGGATGGGATCGAGTTCCGGTTCGATCCTCGGCACCCGGATCGTGTCGTCGGCCAACCCGTCCGGCAGTTCCGCGTTCGTCACCGCGATCACCGGGCCGCCACGAGCCCGGATCTGCTCGATGGTCCCGATGTTCTTGGCCAGCAACTCGTCGTCGGGCACGATGACGACACTGGGCATGTCGCCGTCGATCAACGCCAGCGGGCCGTGCTTCAACTCCGCCGACTGGTACGCCTCGGCGTGGACGTAGGAGATCTCCTTGAGCTTCTGCGCGCCTTCCCTGGCCACCGGCCAGCCACGCACCCGGCCCAGGAAGAACATGTGCTCGACGTGCGCGTAACGGCCCGCGATCTCCCGGATGTGGTCCTCGGTGGCGGTGATCTCCTCGATGCGTTCGGGCAGCTCCCGCAGGCCGGCCACGATCCGCTGACCGGACGCGGCGGACAGGTCGCGCACGCGGCCCAGCAACAGCGCCAGCATGGCGAACGACACCGTCATGTTGGTCAGCGCCTTGGTCGAGGCGACCGACACCTCGGGGCCCGCGTGCAGGAAGACACCGCTGCCGCACTCGCGGGCGATCGCACTGCCCACGACGTTGACCGTGCCGATCACGCGTCCACCCTTGCGCCGCAACTCCTGCACGGCCGCCAGGGTGTCCAGGGTCTCCCCCGACTGGCTCACCGCGACGTAGAGAGCGTCCGGGTCGACGACGGGGTTGCGGTAGCGGAACTCGGACGCGGGTTCGGCGTCAGCCGGAATGCGGCTCAACTCCTCGACCAACGTCGCCCCCATCTGGCCCGCGTAGTACGCGGAGCCACAACCGAGGAACTTCACCCGGCGGATCGCGCGCAGCGCCATCGGGTCCAGGCCCAGACCGCCGAGATGGGCGGTGGCGAACCGCTCGTCGAGCCGTCCGCGCAGCGCGCGGGCCACGGCTTCCGGCTGCTCGGCGATCTCCTTGCGCATGTAGTCGGGGTGGCCGCCGAGGTCGAAGTCGTCCTCGGCCATGTCCACCGTGGTCGGTGCCTTGCTCGTGCGGCGCGCTTCCAGAGTGGACGTTCGGTAGTCGTCGGCGCGCACCGTGGCCAACTCGCCGTCGTCGAGGAAGACGACCTGCTGGGTGTGTCGGACCAGAGCCGCCACATCGGAGGCCACGAACATCTCGCCGTCCCCGACGCCCAGCACGATCGGGCTGCCGTTGCGGGCGACCACGAGTTCGTCGGGGCGCTTGGCGTCGAGCACGACAAGGCCGTAGGTGCCCTCGACGTAACGCAGCGACGAGCGCACGGCGTCTTCGAGCGACCCCTCATCGAGCGCGGCGGCGATCAGGTGGGCCAGGACCTCGGTGTCGGTGTCGGAGGCCAGGGTGACGCCTTCCGCGGTCAGCTTGGCCCGCAACTCCTCGGCGTTTTCGATGATTCCGTTGTGCACCACCGCGATCCGGCCGCTCTCGTCGAGGTGCGGGTGGGCGTTGCGGTCAGACGGCTCCCCGTGGGTCGCCCAGCGGGTGTGGGCGATGCCGACGGAACCCACCGGCTTTCCCTCCAGCTTGGCCCGCAGGTCCTGAACGCGACCGGCCGACTTGGTGACCTTGATCCGGCCGCGGTGCAGCACCGCGACCCCGGCGGAGTCATACCCCCGGTATTCGAGGCGGTGCAAGCCTTCCACCAACACCGGCTCGGCCTCGCGCGCACCGATATAGCCGACAATCCCGCACATGGGACGCTCCTCACCCGTAGACGATCCGACGCAACTGCCGCTCGGTGAACGTGGGCGCCACCACCGGGCGCGTAGCCAACTCGGCGACGATCACCGACCAGATCTGCGCGTTGCGCACGCTCTTGAGCCGCAGTTCGGCGTGCCGACGCCGGACGAAATCGTCGACGGATTCCCCGAAGTAGGCGACGACATCGGCGACGACCCTGGCCGCGACGGACGCGGGAAGGCCGGTGGTGCCGGATACGTGTCGGACTAGGTCGGGGGGAACGACGTCGGCCACCGCACGGACCCTGCCATCTCCGGTGGCGCCGCACCAACTCCTGTGCCCGAAATCGGGCAGGACTGATGATCCACCGGGTGTCAGCGCACCGGGAAGCGGGTCACCCATGCGCGTTGCCACGGAGTCTCGACGGCGTTCTTGTGGTAGTTCGCCCGCGTCCAGGCGACCGCTTCCAGCGCGGGCACACCAGCGAGGACGGCGAGACAGGCGATGGCGGTGCCGGTTCGGCCCATGCCCCCGGCACAGGCGATCTCGACCGCGCGGCCGGAGCGGGCCTGGTCGTGCAGTGCGCCAATCCGCTCGATGGCGGCGTCGCGATCACGGGGCAACCGGAAATCCGGCCAGTCCAACCACTCGTGGGGCCAGGTCAGAGCGTCGCCGTGCGCACGGCGCAGGCGCGCGGTGCCCAGGTAGAGACCCAGATCAGGCGTGGCACCGATCGGCGCCGGATTCCGCAGGCCGCGGCCGCGGACCCACGAACCGTCCGGGAGTTCGATCGCGCCGGGGAGTCGCGAGGTGGTCATCGCGCCATCGTGCCGTATCCCGGCGACCCACCCTGGTCCGGTCAGGTCAGTCGACACGGCGCCGGCCTGTGACATGGCGGCGCAGAGCGGCGAACTCGGTCACCAGGTCCGCGAGTTGGTAGTGCGCGTTGAGCCCACTGGGATTGGGCAGGACCCACAATGACGCCTCCCCCACTGTCCGCTCCTGCGGCCCCACCACGGCCGCGGGCACGGCGAAAGCGACACGGAACGCCGTCACCCCGACCACGGCGAGCGTCGTGGGCCGATGCCTCGCCACGAAGTCACGGAGCAGCTCGCCACCGGCGGCGAGTTCCTCGCGGCTCAATTCGTCCGCGCGGGCTGTCGCACGCGCGACCAGGTTGGTGATGCCCAGGCCGAAAGTGGGCAGCAGATCCTGTTCGTTCGGCGAAAGCAGGCGGGCGGTGAAACCGGACAGGTGCAGGGCGGGCCAGAACCTGTTGCCCGGCCTGGCGAAATGATGTCCGGTGGCCGCGGAGTAGAGGCTGGGGTTGATCCCGCAGAAGACGACGTCCAACGCGGGCGCGACGACATCCGGGATCGTCTGGTCCCGGGCGGCGATGAGCTGGTCTCGGGTGGGCTTGGCCACCCGACCATGTGACCAGAGCCGGATCGGGTGCGCCAGGGAAACCCGCCCGCCGCCGAACAACTGTGATCAAAACCGACAGGCGCCCGGCGCGCGGCGCACTACCGGCACGATTGTCGCGATTCAGCAGAACCCGACCTCAGCGCTCCCACCACCACTGCCCCTCCTGACCTCCCCGGCGCTTCGCGCAGTTGCCGTTTCGACCCCCGAGACCACGGCCCTCCCGACCTCCCCAGCGTTTGTGCAGTTGTCGTTCCACACTCAAGTCCCCTTCCCCCTTCCGCCAGATCACCATCCGTTATCTTGATAGCATATTGGGACTCGGACAATGTTGATTTCACAGAGCTGACCAAGAACGTCGCCGGACAGGAAAAATCCCGCCAGGAGAAGAGATCCTGGCGGGATTTCGCTCGCTGCCGCCGCTACTTCACGCTTGCCGTGGTCGATGGGCGCACAACGTGACCCCCGAACCGCACTAGACGGTGAAGCCCAACGCGCGAAGCTGCTCGCGGCCGTCGTCGGTGATCTTCTCCGGGCCCCACGGGGGCATCCAGACCCAGTTGATGCGGAAGTCGCGGACCAGGCCGCCGCCCGGACCGCCGGTGAGGGCGGTGCGGACCTGATCCTCGATGACGTCGGTCAGCGGGCAGGCCGCCGAGGTCAGGGTCATGTCGATGGTGGCGCTGTTGTCCGCCTCGACGTGGATGTCGTAAACCAGGCCGAGATCGACGACGTTGATGCCCAGTTCCGGGTCGACGACATCGCGCATGGCCTCCTCGACGTCGTCGAGGGCGGCGATGTCGGCGCGCGGGGCCTGCTCGGGCATGCCCGCGGCGCCGCGCTCGATGTTCTCGTCCGCGGTCTGGTCGACCACCCCGGACTCGGGTGCCGCGGTGGGCTGCTCGGCGACTGGCGTCGGCGCAACCTTCTCGTCGGTTCGCGTGCTCTGCTCTGTCATCGTGTCGCTCCTTGCCCCGACCCGCCTGCGCGGGCCACCGCGTCCTTGAAGGCCATCCATCCCAGCAGGGCGCATTTCACCCGCGCCGGGTACTTCGCGACACCGGCGAAGGCGATGCCGTCCTCCAGCACGTCCTCGTCCGGCTCGATCCGGCCTCTGCCCTGCATCAGCTCGACGAACGAGTCCAACTTGGACAGTGCGGAGGCCACATCCCCGCCCACCACGAGATCCGTCATCACCGAGGTCGACGCCTGGCTGATCGAACAGCCCTGGCCGTCGTAGGACACGTCGGAAACGGTGTCGCCGTCGAGCTTGACCCGTAGCGTGACCTCGTCGCCGCAGGTCGGGTTGACCTGGAAGGACTCGGTGTCGTACGGCTCGCGCAGACCTCGGCCGTGTGGATTCTTGTAGTGGTCCAGGATGATCTCCTGGTACAACTGCTCAAGCTGCATCACGCCACCCCGAAGAACCGCTTGGTCTCCCGCACCCCGGCGAGGAACGCGTCGACGTCGGCGTGATCGTTGTAGAGGTAGAAGCTCGCCCGGATGCTCGCGGGCACCCCGAGCCGCCGGTGCAGCGGCCACGCGCAGTGGTGACCGACACGGACGGCGACGCCCTGGTCGTCGAGGACCTGGCCACCGTCGTGCGGGTGGACGCCGTCGATCACGAACGACACCGCGCCACCTCGGCTGACGACATCGCCCGCGGCGTCCAGCACCGGCCCGAGCACCCGGATACCGGGGATCTCGGAGAGGCCGCGCAGGGCGGCCACGGTGAGCTGGTGCTCGTGGTCGGCGATGCGGTCCATCCCGACCACGGACAGATAGTCGGCAGCGGCGCCGAGCGCCACCGCCTGCGAGGTCATCGGCGTGCCCGCCTCGAAACGCTGTGGCGGCGGCGCGAAAGTCGACCGCGCCATCTCCACCGTCTCGATCATCGACCCGCCGGTGAGGAACGGAGGCATGGTCGCGAGCAGTTCACCGCGACCGTAGAGCACACCGAGCCCGTACGGGCCGAGCATCTTGTGGCTGGAGAACACGGCGAAGTCGACACCGAGGGCGGTGAAGTCGACCGTCGAGTGCGGCACCGACTGGCACGCGTCGAGCACGGTCAGCGCGCCCACCTCACGGGCCCGCGCCGCGAGCCGCGCCACCGGGTTGACCGTGCCGAGCACGTTCGACTGGTGGGTGAACGCCAGCACCTTGGTGCGGGGGTTCACCAGCTCGTCCAGGTTCGACAGGTCCAGGCGGCCGTCGTCGGTGACGCCGAACCAGCGCAGAGTCGCCCCGGTGCGATGCGCCAACTGCTGCCACGGCACCAGGTTCGCGTGGTGCTCCATCTCGGTCACGACGATCTCGTCGCCGGGACCGAGCACGAACCTGGCCGCCTCGGGACCGGAGGTCGACGCGTTGCCCATGGCGTAGGCGATCAGGTTGACGCCCTCGGTGGCGTTCTTGGTGAACACCAGCTCCTCGGCCTTGACGCCGACGAACGCGGCGATCCGCGCGCGGGCGGCCTCATAGGCGTCGGTGGCTTCCTCGGCGAGCTGGTGCGCGCCGCGGTGCACCGCGGAGTTGTGCTGTTCGAGGAACTCGCGTTCGGCGTCGAGTACCTGCCGGGGGCGCTGCGATGTCGCGCCCGAGTCCAGGTACACCAAGCGCTTGCCGTCGCGGACCGTGCGCCCGAGGATCGGGAAGTCGGCGCGCAGGGTCTCGACGTCGAGCGGCGCAGTCACGGTGGTCACCTGACCGACACCTCCTGTCTGGGGGAAAGGCTCATCGTCGGGGGTAGGGATTCAGGAACCGGCGACCGCGTCCTGCTTGTCCGCGTATTTGACATAGCCCCCGGCCTCAAGCTGGTCGGCCAGCTCGGAGCCGCCGGACTCGACGATGCGCCCGCCCGCGAAGACGTGCACGAAGTCGGGCTTGATGTGGCGCAGGATGCGGGTGTAGTGAGTGATCAACAGCACCCCGACCTCACCGGAGGCGCGGAAGCGGTTGACCCCGTCGGACACCACGCGCAGCGCGTCGACGTCGAGGCCGGAGTCGGTCTCGTCGAGAATGGCGATCTTCGGCTGGAGCAGCGCGAGCTGCAGGATCTCGTGGCGCTTCTTCTCGCCGCCGGAGAAGCCCTCGTTGACGCTGCGCTCGGCGAAGGCCGGGTCGATGTCCAGCTCGGTCATCGACGCCTTGACCTCTTTGACCCAGTGCCGCAGCTTGGGCGCCTCGCCGCGCACCGCGGTGGCCGCGGTGCGCAGGAAGTTCGACATGGACACACCCGGCACCTCCACCGGGTACTGCATGGCGAGGAACAGTCCGGCGCGGGCGCGCTCGTCCACGGTCAGCGCCAGCACGTCCTCGCCGTCGAGCAGCACCGAGCCCGAGGTGACGTCGTACTTGGGGTGCCCGGCCACCGCGTAGGACAGGGTGGACTTGCCGGACCCGTTGGGGCCCATGATCGCGTGCGTCTCGCCTGCCCTGACGGTCAGGTCGACACCCTTGAGGATCTCCTTGGGACCCTCGTCGGTGCTGACCGAGACGTGCAGGTCCTTGATCTCCAGCGTGGCCATTGCGTTCGTTTCCTTTGGTGTCTTACGAAGTCAGCTCGTTCGGGAATTAAGCACAGCGGTGGTGTCGACGTGCACGCGGCCATCCACGACGGACACCCGGTACACATCGACCGGCTCGGTCGCCGGGGGCGACGAGGGGGCGCCGGTGCGCAGGTCGAAACACGACCCGTGCAACCAGCACTCCAACCCCTTGCGCGTCGACTCGCCCTCGGACAGGGCGATCGAGGCGTGCGAGCACTCGTCGCGCAGCGCGTGCACCTCGTCGCCTCGGCGCACCAGCACGACGGCGATGCCGTCGACCTCGACGGCGAACGGCTTGCCGTCGTCGAGGTCGGCCAAGGCGACAGGGTTCATGTCGTCTCCGCGGCGGGAAGTACGTCGACGGTGACGCTCATCCGCCGACGGCTTCCAGTTCCGCCTCGATCCTGGCCTCAAGGCGCTCGCGCACCTCGGGGACATCGATCTTCATCAGCAGCTCGTGGAAGAAGCCGCGCACGACCAGGCGGCGGGCCTGGCCCTCCGGGATGCCGCGGGCCTGGAGGTAGAAGAGCTGCTCGTCGTCGAAGCGGCCGGTCGCGCTCGCGTGGCCCGCTCCGGCGATCTCGCCGGTCTCGATCTCCAGGTTGGGCACCGAGTCGGCGCGGGCGCCGTCGGAGAGCAACAGGTTGCGGTTGAGCTCGTAGGTCTGGGTGCCCTCGGCCGCCGCCCTGATCAGCACGTCGCCGATCCAGACGGTGTGCGCGCCCTCGCCCTGCAACGCGCCCTTGTAGACCACGTTCGACGTGCAGTTCTGCTCGGCGTGGTCGACGAAGGTGCGGTGCTCGAAATGCTGGCCCGCGTTGGCGAAGTACAGCCCGCCCATGTCGACCTCGGCGCCCTTGCCGACGAACTTCGCCGTCGGGGAGAGCCGGACCACGTCGCCGCCGATGGTGACGACCGTGTGCTTGAGCACGGCGTCGCGCCCGATCGCCGCGTGGTGCGCGGAGATGTGCACGGCGTCGTCGGCCCAGTCCTGGATGGACACCACGGTGAGCTTGGCGCCGTCGGCGAGGACGAACTCCACGTTGTCCGCGTACACGCCGGAACCACGGTGGTCGAGGACCACGACGGCCTCACCGAACTGCTCGGCGCGCACCTGCAGGTGCCCGTAGGCGACCTTGCCCTCGCCGGGGCCGGTGATGGTCACGACGGCGGGCTTCCCGGCCCGCACCTCGCGGCCGACCGTCAGCACCGTGGCTTCGGTGAAGGAGCTGTAGGCCTGCGCGGCGACCCGGTCGGCGGGCACGCCGCCCGCGCCGAGGCGTTCGTCGGTGCGGGCCACCGTCTCGACGGTGACCTCCGGGGAGGTGTCGACCTCGATCGACACCGTCCCGGTCGCCTCGACGCCGGTGTGCAGACCCGCGATGCGCTTCATCGGCGTGAAGCGCCAGATCTCCTCACGACCGGACGGCTGCTCGAAAGCGGCCACGTCGTGTGAACTGAACCACTCGGCGCGCGATGATCGCGGCACCACGCCCACGCCGTGCGAGTGCGGCTTGGCGCCCGAAACGGCCTCGCCCGGCGAATCGAGTGTCGATTCGAGGGTGGGGTCGAGAGTCTTTCCAGAAGTCGTCATTTAGCCGACGGCTCCTTCCATCTGCAGTTCGATCAGGCGGTTCAGTTCGAGGGCGTACTCCATCGGCAGTTCGCGCGCGATGGGCTCGATGAACCCGCGCACCACCATCGCCATGGCCTCGTCCTCGGTCAGACCGCGCGACATCAGGTAGAACAGCTGGTCGTCGCTGACCTTGGACACCGTGGCCTCGTGGCCCATCTGCACGTCGTCCTCGCGGATGTCGACGTACGGGTAGGTGTCCGAGCGGCTGATCGTGTCGACCAGCAGCGCGTCGCACTTGACCGTGGACTTCGAGTGGTGCGCCCGCTTGTTCACCTGGACCAGGCCGCGATACGAGGTGCGACCGCCGCCGCGCGCCACCGACTTCGACTCGATCTTCGATGTGGTGTGCGGGGCGAGGTGCACCATCTTGGCGCCCGCGTCCTGGTGCTGGCCCTCGCCCGCGAAGGCGATGGAGAGGACCTCGCCGTGGGCGTGCTCGCCGGTGAGGAACACCGCCGGGTACTTCATGGTGACCTTGGAGCCGATGTTGCCGTCGACCCACTCCATCGTGGCGCCGGCCGCGGCGGTCGCCCGCTTGGTGACCAGGTTGTAGACGTTGTTCGACCAGTTC
>JALZNB010000400.1 GCA_030857905.1 Actinomycetota bacterium | reverse complement strand
CGGCCCGCCGCGTAGTAGTCCGACGCGGTCTTGGTGTTCTTGCTCGCCCGGAACACCACGATCAGCGTGATCGCCACGAACGCGCCGAAGATGCCGATGTTCAGCGCGGTGTTCGAGCCCGCGGTCTGCGCGATGGTCATCGCCGCTCGCCCTCCCACTCGTTTCTGATCTTCACCGCGAGCGGATCTAGCTCGCGGTCGGCGTAGCGCGCGTAGAGGAAAGTGATCAGGAATGTCGACACGAACTGCAGCAGCCCGAGCACCAAACCGATGTTGATATTGCCGACGACCTTGGTCGCCATGAATCCGTGCGCGTAATCGGCCAGCAGCACATAAAGCAGGTACCACAGGAGAAACGCCGCTGTCATCGGGAAGACGAAACGGCGCAGTCTTCTCCGCAGCTCGACGAACTCCTCACTCTCCTGCATCCGAACCCACTCGGATTCTTCCGTCCTGGTCACTGTAACCCTCCGTACGTGATCGACTCCGTAGCGAGACCATAGGGCGTCGACCTGCCGATGTATGCGACCGTTCGGGGATTAATCGCCAAACTGTCGGGTGATGCGGCGAACGGTTCACCCGTGATTCGAGTCACAAAAACCTATTCAGCCGCGTTCGGTAATCCGGTCGAGTGAGGCGTCAACCGCCCATTCGGGGTCAACGTGACCAGGAGTGCGCTGCGGATTCCCGCACAAGGCGACTTAGCAGCCGACCTCGATCGAGTTAACGGCGGTGTCGCCCATTGGCGAGCCGGGTTCGTTCCTCCGCGGTGCCGAACCGGGCGATATCCCGATCGCGGATGAATCCCAATCGATCCGGGGCGTGCATCCGCATCCGAATGCGGTTCGTGTCCGGCGGGATTCGGCTCTGCGTCGCCTTGCTCATGATGATCACCGCGAGAAAAGCGACGGGGACGGTGACCAGGGCAGGCTGCAGGAGGAACGTCGGCGCCCAGCCACCGGTGAATCCACTGACGATGTTGATCACCAGTGCGGCCATCACCAGACCGCCGCCGGTGATCATGCCCGCGGCCGCGCCGACCCAGGTGATCTTGCGCCACCAGATCCCGAGGACCAGGACCGGGCAGAACGTCGACGCGGCGAGCGCGAAAGTCATCCCGACGCTGATCGACACATCGGCGGGCCGGACCAGCAGCGCGATCACCAACGGCACGCCGCCCGCGATCGCGGTGGCCACCCGGAAGTCCTTGATCCGCCCGCGTCTTGCCGTGCCCGTCGACAGCACGCCCGCCACGCTCACCAACAACCCGGACGACGTCGACAGGAACGCGGCGAACGCGCCCGCCGCGACGACCGCGCTGAGGATCTCGCCGACGAGCCCGGGCGCGATCCGCAGCGGCAGGACCAACACGGCGGCGTCAGTCTTGCCGGTGACCAGCAACTCGGGCGTGTACACCCGCGACAGCGCGCCGAGCATCATCGGGAACAGATAGAACAGCCCGAGCAACAGCACGACGTTCAGCGTCGTGCGCCGGGCGGCCCGGCCGTCGGGGTTGGTGTAGAAGCGCACGAGCACGTGCGGCAGTCCCATGGTGCCCAGGAACGTGGCGATGATCAACGAGTACGTGGTGAACAGGTCATGCGAGTCGTTCACCGGCCGCAGCCAGCTCGCGTTGTCCGGCGGCGTCCCATCGATGACCGGAACGGCCGCCCCCTCGGCGAACCGCAGGACACTGCCTTCCCCGACGGTGTGCGTGGTCCCGCCCGCCCAGTAGGTCTGGCCGCCAGGGTTGCCGTCGACGCGGCCTTCGACGAACAGCCACACCGGCTCGGTCACGCGCAACACGACCGGTACGTCGACGTTGATCACCGCGGCCGCGGTGAACCGAGGCGGCAGCGGTTCGGACAGCCCGGTGGCGCCCGTGCCGCGCACTCCGCCGTCGCCGACGAACAGCGCGCACATCACGAAGGTCGGCGCGGCGATCGCGAACAGTTTGAGCCAGTACTGGAACGCCTGCACGACGGTGATCGCGCGCATCCCGCCACCGAACACGTTGACGATGACCACCACCGCGACCAGCGCGGCCCCCGCCCACGTCGGCACGTTCGGCAGGACCAGGCGCACGGTCAGGCCCGCGCCCTGGAACTGCGGGACCAGGTAGAGCATCCCGATGAACACGACGAACCAGGTCGACAACGTGCGCAGTCCACGCGAGCCGAGCCGCGCCTCGCAGAAGTCGGGCAGCGTGTACGCGCCGGACCGGCGCAGCGGCGCGGCGACGAAGAGCATCAGGGCGACATAGCCCGCGGTGAAACCGATCGGGTACCAGAGCGCGTCGGTACCGTCTTTGAGGATGAGCCCGGCCACCCCGAGGAACGACGCGGCCGACAGGTACTCCCCGGACACCGCGGCCGCGTTGCGCCGCGACCGCACGGTCCGCCGCGCGACGAGGAAGTCCTGGGTGGTGTTGGCCAGCCGCGAACTGCGGAACCCGATCGAGAACGTGGCGAGACCGACAAGCAGGATGCCTGCCACCGCCCACAGATTCAGTTCCACCGCGCCTTGTCTCAGTCCTCGTGGTGAATGTGCGTCGTCGTGCGGCTACTTCTCGACCATGTCGACGAAGTCACGTTCATGCCGTTCCGCGAGCATGTTGTACCAATACCCCACGCCGAACAACAGCGGGAACGGGACGACGCCGAGCAGCAACCACGGCAGCGCCACCCCCGCGATGGTCACCTCGGACAGGTGCGGCAACAGGAAGAAGAGCAGCGGCAGGCTGCCGAGGGCTCCCGCGACGAGGGCGGCGAGGGCGAGCGCGGTGCGCAACTGGGTGCGAATGAACCCCCGGACCACTTCCTCGGCCCAGCTCGTCTGCTGCTCCAGTTCGATGACGGTGCGCAGCACGGTCACCGGCGCTCGCGAATCGGCGAGAACCACGCGCTTGCGGCGTGGCCTGGTCGGCGGGTCCTGGTAGCCACCACCGCCCGAGAAGTGCTTGCTCATCGGCGACCGCCCGATAACCGGGCGCTCACTGGCCGTTCCCCCGGACCAGGCGGTCCTTGAGTTCCCGGGTGTGGCGCCTGCTGACCGGCAGCACCTTCTCCTCGTGCCCGATCACCACCGAGTACCCCGATCCGCCCATCCGCAGCTCGGTGATCAGCGCGAGCGGCACCAGGTAGGAGCGGTGGATGCGCACGAAACCGGCCTTTTCCCAGCGTTCTTCGAGCTGGGCCAGCGGGATGCGCACCAGGTGCGAGCCGTCCGAGGTGTAGAGCCGGGCGTAGTCGCCCTGCGCCTCGACCCAGCGGACCGCGGCGCGGGAGACGAGCTTGGTGGTACCGGCCAGCTCGACCGGAATCACCTCGTCGTCGCGGCGTTCGGGCAGCGCCGCCGCGGGTTTGCCGCCGTTGCCGTTCTGGTGGATCTTGGTCAGCACCCGTTCCATGGCCTTGTCCACCCGCGGCTGCTCGGCGGGTTTGAGCAGGTAGTCCACCGCGCCGAGGTCGAACGCCGCGACCGCCTCGTGGCTGTGCGCGGTGACGAAGACCAACACGGGGGCGGGCTTGAACCCGGCGAGAACCTTCGCCAGTTCCATACCGGTCAGACCGGGCATGTCGAGATCGGCGAAGACGGCGTCGACCACGGGCAGGCCCGCGCTCTTGCGCGCCGCCAGCTCGTCGTCGTCGCCCGCCAGCACGAGCAGTGCCTCGGTCGCGT
>JALZNB010000096.1 GCA_030857905.1 Actinomycetota bacterium | reverse complement strand
CACCACCACGGTCTGTGTCACCGGCGCCCCGGCTCCGGTGACCGTCAATGGCCTCCCCGCTCCGATGTGGACACCGATCACGGTGCCCGCGCGGGGCGTCCTGGAAGTCGGTGACGCCGCGACGGGGCTGCGGATCTACGTCGCTTTCGCCGGGGGACTGGACGTGCCCCACTACCTCGGCAGTGCCGCGACCTTCACCCTCGGCCGGTTCGGCGGGCACGGCGGGCGGGCGCTGCGGCCCGGTGACGTGCTGCGGGTCGTCGGGGACGGCCGTTCCCCGGCCGCCGAGCCGGTTGTTCCCGCGCTGCGCCCCGATTTCGGAACGCACTGGGACCTCGCTGTCACCGAGGGCCCGCACGCCGCGCCCGAGTTCTTCACCCGTTCCGACATGGAGCGGTTGTTCGCGACCTCGTACAAGGTGCACTTCAACTCCGCACGGACCGGCGTCCGCCTGGAGGGACCGAAGCCGACGTGGGCGCGCGGCGACGGCGGCGAGGCCGGGCTGCACCCGAGCAACATCCACGACACCGCCTATTCGGTGGGGGCGTTGGACTTCACCGGCGACACCCCTATCCTTCTCGGCCCCGACGGCCCGAGCCTGGGCGGCTTCGTCTGCCCGGTGACGGTCGTCAGCGCGGAGCGGTGGAAGCTCGGTCAACTTCGACCGGACGACACCGTTTCCTTCGTGCCGATCCGCGCGGCGGAGGCGCTCCCGCCGCGCTCGCTCGCGCTCCCGACCTACTCCGATGACAGGGACAGCGACGACGGCGTGCTGCTGCGGGCCGAACCCCTCGCATCGGGTGGGGTGTCGGTGACCTACCGCCGCAGCGGCGACGACAACGTGCTCGTGGAGTACGGCGACATGGTGCTAGACCTGGGTTTGCGGGCCCGCGTGCACGCACTGCACGCCGCCTTGGTCGACGCGGCACCCGCCGGGATCATCGACCTGACACCTGGAATTCGGTCCCTCCAGGTGCATGTCGCCCCCGATCGCCTGCCGATTCCATCGCTGCTCGGGCTACTCCGCGAGATCGAGTCCGAGCTACCGGCCGTGTCCGAGCTCGTAGTGCCGAGCAGGCAGGTGCGGCTGCCGCTCAGCTGGGACGACCCGGCTACCCGGGAAGCGATCGCGCGCTACATGACCGGCGTTCGCGACGACGCGCCATGGTGCCCGTCCAACATCGAGTTCATCCGCCGGATCAACGGCCTCGACTCGGTGGACGAGGTATACCGCACCGTCTTCGATGCCGACTACCTCGTGCTCGGCCTCGGCGATGTCTACCTCGGCGCGCCGGTCGCCACTCCGCTCGACCCCCGGCACCGCCTGGTCACCACCAAGTACAACCCGGCCCGCACCTGGACCGCGGAGAACTCCGTCGGCATCGGCGGTGCCTACCTGTGCATCTACGGCATGGAAGGGCCAGGCGGGTACCAGTTCGTCGGGCGAACCACCCAGATCTGGAGCACCCACCGCACCGGAGGGCCGTTCGAGCCGGGGTCACCGTGGCTGCTGCGCTTCTTCGACCGGATCAGTTGGTACCCGGTCTCCCCGGAGGAACTGCTCGACCTGCGCGCGGATCTCGCCGCGGGACGCGGCTCGGTCGACATCACCGAGGGCACCTTCTCCCTCGCCACCCACAATGCCTTCCTCGCCGAGAACACCGAGTCGATCGCGGCCTTCCGGCAGCGGCAGGCCGAGGCGTTCACCACCGAGCGCGTGGCGTGGGAGGCGGCGGGCGAGTTCGACCGCGCACAGGCCGCCGCCGCGACCGTCGCGGTCGAACTCGCGGAGGTCGTCGTGCCCGAGGGCGGGACCCGGATCGACGCCCCGTTCGTGGCGACCGTGTGGAAGGTCGAGGTCGCGGAGGGCGATGTCGTGCGGGCCGGACAGACGGTCGTGGCGCTGGAGGCGATGAAGATGGAAACCTTCGTCGCGGCACCCGCTGCCGGTCGAGTGGTCCAGGTGCTCGCCGCGCCGGGGTCCCTGGTGGCCCCGGGCGACGCACTCGTCGTGCTTGAGCGTGTGGACCAAGACGCGATCGCGTAATCGCGGATCTGTGGAAGGCCCCCGCCTCTCCTTAGACCGCATCTCGTTTGGGGTTGTTGACAGGCAGGCGATAGTGTTGATCGCTTATGAGCGATGTGGAGAAGTGGTGTCCAGAGCCGTTGTGGCTGCTGGCGCAGCCGTTACTGCCTGATGCGC
>JALZNB010000376.1 GCA_030857905.1 Actinomycetota bacterium | reverse complement strand
GCCCACGCCTGACTGGCCCGAGGGTCACCACCCGCGACGGCGAGTGCCAACAGCGCGGGCACCAGCATCCCGCCCAACGCGGCGATCGCGGGCAGTATCGCCGCCTTGAACTTGGACAGCTCACCGACCACGAGTTCGCGTTTGAGTTCGAGTCCGGCGACGAAGAAGAAGATCGCGAGCAGTCCGTCCTTCGCCCAGTCGCCGACGCTGAGGTTGAGATGCAGCAGGTGCGGACCGATTTCGGTGTCGCGCACCGCGCGGTAGACATCGTCAAGCGGGGAGTTCGCCAACAGCAGCGCGATCGCGGTTGCCCCGAGGAGGATCACTCCACCGACAGTTTCGGTGCGCAGATAACGAGCGAAGTCGGCGACTGCCTGTTTCGGCTGCGGGCGGCGGCGCTGCGACAAGGGTTACTCCTACATCCGGTGGACAGCATGATTCTGCTGCCGACCAGACTTCCCGGCGCACCTTGACCGAACCCTAACGCATCGCTTCATCCGACGGTGGCGCCGAACAGCACGCCCACGTAGTAGGTGGCCACCATCGCCAAAGTCCCCACCAGCACATTTCGCGCCACGGCCCGGCTCACCCGCGCGTCGCCAAGGCGGGCGCTGACGATCCCGGTGAGGACGAGACCGAGGACGACCGCGACGACACAGACCCACACCCTGGCGGCGACCGGTGGGACCGCGATGGCGATCAGCGGTATCAGCGCGCCGAAGGCGAACGACACGAACGACGCCCATGCGGCCTGCCACGGGCTCGTCAGGTTGGTCGGATCGATTTGCAGCTCGGCGTCAGCGTGCGCCTGTAACGGGTCCTTCTCGGTCAACTCGCGCGCCACCCGCACGGCGAGTTCGGGGGACAGGCCCTTGTCCTGGTAGATGCCCGCGAGTTCACGTTCCTCCGCCTCGGGCATCTCCCGCAGTTCGCGCTCCTCCTTGCGCAACGCGGCACGCTCGGTGTCGCGCTGCGTGCTCACCGAGACGTACTCGCCGCCCGCCATGGACAGCGCACCCGCGACAAGACCCGCCACACCCGCCGCGAGGATCACCGTGCGATCGGTGGACGCCCCCGCGACGCCCACCACCAGACCCGCGGTGGAGATGATGCCGTCGTTCGCACCGAGCACGCCCGCGCGCAGCCAGTTCAGCCGGGCGCCGAGGTTGTCGTGGTGTGGTTCGTCCCGGTGTCCGCCTGGCCGGTCGCCGCTGGTGTTCACCCGCTCATTCTGCGTCGTTTCCGCGGGGCCGACCAATCTCGCGGCGGGGTCGTGACCGAAGATTGCGATGTGCGTGGTACATCCGACAGGCCGCTGAGCCTGTGGCAGACGGTCCGGCTGACATTGCGGATGCCCCGCCGCGGGCGCGGCTTCTGGTTCGGTCTCGCGATCGACCTCATCTGGCCGCTGCTGGTCCTCTCCGCGCGGCTGCGGTTCCGCGGCACCCTGCCCGATGGCGGGGTGGTGGTCGCCTCGAACCACCTGTCGTTCGCGGACCCCGTGACGGTGACCGCCTTCACCCTGTCGACTGGCAGGCTGCCCAGGTACCTGGCCAAGGCGAGCCTGTGGCGGATTCCGGTCGTCGGCAAGGTCCTCGTGGGCGGCGGGCACATCCCGGTCGAACGCGGCACCGCGCAGGCACGCGACGCCTATCACGGTGCGGTGGAAGCGGTTCGGCGCGGCGAGTGCGTAATCTTCTTTCCTGAGGCGGGTTTCTCCGACGACACGGACAACTGGCCGTCAGCGCGGGTGAAGAACGGTGTCGCGCGGGTGGCGTTGGAGACCGGTGCGCCGGTCATTCCGGTGGTCAACTGGGGCACGCACGCATTACTGCCGCCAACGGCGAAGTTCCCGAAGCTGTTTCCCCGCAAGACAATCGACATCGCCTCCGGCGACCCGGTCGACTTGTCCGACCTCACCGGCACCGACCGCGCGACACTCGACGAGGCGACCAAACGCATCATGCACGCGATCACCGGGCTGCTCGCCGACCTCCGTGGCGAGCAGCCGCCCACCCGCTGAATTCCTTGTCAGTCCTCGGGTTTCGTTGTTTTGAGTCCCTCGGTGATGAGGTTCATGACGGTGGTGTCGGCGAGGGTGGTGGTGTCGCCGATGGTGCGGTTTTCGGCGATGTCGCGGAGTAGTCGGCGCATG
>JALZNB010000375.1 GCA_030857905.1 Actinomycetota bacterium | reverse complement strand
CCCTTCCGCGTTTCCCGGGCTATGTGCTGTCAGAGCACGGACAGGCCCAATTCCTTGGCCGCTTCAGCCTGGTGGACATCCCTGGTGACCAGAACGACCGGCTCGCCGCCCGCCACCGCGAGACCGTCGCTCAGGAGAACCGCGAGATGGAGCGCGTCCGCCGCGCGCAACCGGTGTTCGATGACCAACTCTCGGGCGAGCGACAGTGCGCTGGAAGAGTTCAACCGCAGAAGGGCGTAGGGGCCGTCCGCGCCGCAGTCCGCGTCGAACTGGTCGAGAACCGTCCGAGGGTCCGTGATTCGCTTCGCGCGAGCCGCCGAGGCGACAGCACTGGCCAGTTCCAGCCGGGTCAGCTCACTGGTGATCACCGGATCCACACCGTCGATCAGCAGCTTTCGTAGAACCGCATGGTCGTCTTCGTCTGCGAAGTACGTCCGAATAACCGCGCTGGTGTCGGCGTAGAGGACGCTCACCGTGCGGTTCGCTCCTCGGTCAGTGCGGAACTGACCGAGTCGCCCGACCCTGCCACGTCGACCCGTTCGGCAGGGGACGTGTGCGTCGGTGTCTCCGGCACGACCAAGATGTCCATCGCGCGGGCTCGGTCGCGCACCGCCTGGCGTGAACTTCCTTCGTCCAGAACGGCGGTCAGCGCCTCGATCACGATGTCATTGATGCTGCGATTGGTCGCCGTCGCACGAGCCTTGACCCGGGCGTGCAGCCGGTCGTCCAATCGAGAGATCATTTGCTTCACAGCAGAATGATATCATTGCATGTGCCGGTGATATCGGATTGGCTTTGTCCGGTGAGGCAGGATGGGGCGAGGGGAGTGGTCATGACTGAGATCGTCACCGCTGTGAGCAGTAGTGCGACGCACACCTTCAGCAAGCGGAACCGGAGCGAGATTCGGTTGTTGGCCGGTTTGGGTGTGGAAGGTGACGCCCACCTCGGCGTCACGGTCAAGCACCGCTCCCGCGTCCGCCGGAATCCCGACCAACCCAACCTGCGGCAGGTGCACCTCGTCCACGCCGAACTCCACGACGAACTGCGCGGCGCGGGGTTCGAGGTCGGCGCGGGGGACATGGGCGAGAACGTCACCACCACGGGTGTCGACTTGCTCGGTCTCCCCACCGGCACTTTGTTGCTTCTCGGTGACACCGCGGTCGTCGAGGTGACCGGGTTGCGCAATCCCTGCGTTCAGCTCGACGATTTTCAGGATGGCCTGATGAAGGCGTGCTTGGACCGTGGTGACGACGGTGGCCTGGTGCGCAAGGCCGGAATCATGGCCGTCGTCCGGGTCGGAGGGGTCGTGCGGCCGGGGGACGCCATCGGCGTCGAGTTGCCCGCCGGACCGTTGACGCCCTTAGTGCCGGTTTAACCCGCTCCGACCGGGAACACCACCGATTGCAGGCCCTCGTAGCCTTTCGTGTCGCTCACGGGTGGCAACGGTACGAACTTGGTGTGTGCGCGGAATCATCCTGCGGGCTATGACGTGTGTACCCAAGCGGGCACTTACCGGAGCCGAATCAGTGAGCCGCTCAGGCGGTGGGCTGGATCGAGTTCGCCGGGCACGGCACGGGCTCGGCCTCGTGCTTGGCGATCGTCCACTGTTCGCCGCGGGCGTTCGGGATCTTGCGGACGGTGAACCGGCCGAGTCGGGGGCCGTCGCGGACTTCCAGCGCGCACGAGCTGATCACGACAGTGCCGTCCGTGCGCTCGGTGAGGTCCATTTCGGGCGGGAAGTACGGCTCGGCGTAGTCGTTGGCCGTGCCGACTTCCTCGTGCAGCCTGCGAACCGCCGACGCGCAGTCACCCGCGTTGAAGTGGTTGGCGAACTGTTGCTCGACGGCCTCGGTCTCGAACCGGGTGCACGCGTCGGGCAGCGTGTTCTGCGCGATGTTGTCGTAGATCATCCGCACGGCTTCCTTGGGCGTGCTCGCGAACAGCACCGTGCGCTCGGTCTTCCCGCCACCGGTCTGGGAGGCGGGCAGCGAGTCGTCCGGCCCGCCGAAGTAGTGCTGGTAGGCCCATATCGCCGCGATGGCCAGCACGAGCAGGAACGCGAGCCTGCGGAACCACTTGGCGAACAGGATCCTGCGCCACGTCGGCCTGCGCCGGTGCGGTGACGGCGCGTCCCCATGCGTCTGTTGGAATTCCTGAAACCGTTGGAACTCCTCGAACTGGCGCCGCTGCTCGGCGTCGAATTGTCCGCCGGGCGTCGACGTCCCGGGGACGATGTCCGGCGGGACGTAGGGAACCGGCGGTCCGGCGTTCCGGTCGGGCTGCTCAGGCTGGTTGCTGTCGGCCACGTCGACATCATGCCGTGTCCACCCCCGGATTTGGTGAGGGCGCGGCCGCCACGTATGCTGACCGACGTTCTACCGAAGACCGCTGGTTCCTCCTCGAAGCCGTGAGGCAGACGGAGGCGAAGGTCCCACGCAGACATGTGGGCGGCCCGCGCAGGGGAACGAGGTTCGCATGAGCGCTCGCGCGCTCGTCCCGCCCCGTGCCGCTGCGCCGGGGCGTTCGTCATTTCTGCCAGGGCCCTCCGATGTGCCGGCGCAACCCATGCACACGAGAGGAGGCGACTCATGGCGAAGCCAGACAAGGTGACTGCCGTCGCCGAGATCGCGGACCGGTTCCGCAACAGCTCGGCCGCGGTCGTCACCGAGTACACCGGCCTCACCGTCGCGCAGATCACCAAGCTGCGTCGCGCTCTCGGCACTGGCACGACTTATCGCGTCGCGAAGAACACCCTTGTCAAGCGGGCCGCGGCCGACGCGGGCGTCGAGGGGTTGGAGAGCCTGTTCATCGGCCCCACCGCCATCGCCTTCGTCGAGGGTGAGCCGGTGGACGCCGCCAAGGCGCTCCGCGATTTCGCGAAGGACAACAAGGGTCTGGTCATCAAGGGCGGCTACATGGATGGCCGCCCCATCTCGGTCGACGAGGTCAGCAAGATCGCTGATCTGGAAACCCGTGAGGTGCTGCTCGCCAAGCTGGCGGGCGCGATGATGGCCACTCAGTCGAAGGCGGCGGGCCTGTTCGCCGCCCCCGCGTCGCAGTTCGCCCGCCTGGCCGCCGCTCTGCAGGAGAAGAAGGCCGCGGAAAGCGCAGCGGCCGAGGCTCCCGCCGAGGACGCCCCGGCAGACGCAGTCGCAGCCGAGAGCTGAACAAACCACCCGGAAGTTACCGCGCCCGTTTGACCGGGTGTGCAAGTGAAAGGAACCGCCATCATGGCGAAGCTCAGCACTGACGAGCTGCTCGACGCGTTCAAGGGAATGACCCTGCTTGAGCTCTCGGCGTTCGTGAAGGAGTTCGAGGAGACCTTCGACGTCACCGCCGCCGCCCCCGTCGCGATGGCGGGCCCCGTGGGCCCGGCCGTCCCGGCCGAGGCCGCTGAGGAGCAGGACGAGTTCGACGTCGTCCTCGAGTCGGCTGGCGAGAAGAAGATCCAGGTCATCAAGGTCGTGCGTGAGGTCGTTTCCGGCCTGGGCCTGAAGGAGGCCAAGGAGCTGGTCGAGGCCGCTCCGAAGGCGATCCTGGAGAAGGTCACCAAGGAGGCCGCCGCGGCCGCCAAGGAGAAGCTTGAGGCCGCCGGCGCCAAGATCTCCGTCAAGTGATCTAGCACACAGCACGAAAAGGCCCGGTACCGGTAGGTATCGGGCCTTTTCTGTGTCCGGGGTCACCACCCCGGTGTTCGCCGGCGGGGGAGTCCGGGTAAGTTCCCGAACCCGGCGGTAACTTTCGGCAGTAACCAGAGCCAGGGCGAGTCGTTGCACCTCAATGACACGGTGAGTGGTTCGACAGGCCGAATCCGTCGACCGGTCGAGTGATCGTCACCGGACCGGTGTCGGATGAGCGTGATCGGGAGGGTCGATGGGCGCCGAGGTGGTCATCGAAGGGCTGACGAAGTCTTTCGGTCGGCAGACCATCTGGCGGGATGTCACCTTGTCCCTGCCGCCGGGTGAGGTGTCGGTGATGCTGGGCCCGTCCGGCACCGGCAAGTCGGTCTTCCTCAAGTCGATGATCGGCCTGCTCAAGCCGGACCGCGGCACGTGCCTGATCAACGGCGTCGACATCGTCACCTGTAGCGAGGCCAAGCTCTACGAGACGCGCAAGCTCTTCGGCGTCCTGTTCCAGGACGGCGCCCTGTTCGGCTCGATGAACCTCTTCGACAACGTGGCGTTCCCGCTGCGTGAGCACACGAAGAAGTCCGAGGCCGAGATCAAGCGGATCGTGCTCGACAAGCTGGAACTGACCGGCTTGCAAGGCGCCGAGAAGAAGCTGCCCGGCGAGATCTCCGGCGGTATGCGCAAGCGCGCCGGACTGGCCCGCGCGCTGGTGCTCGACCCGGAGATCATCCTCTGCGACGAGCCGGACTCCGGGCTCGACCCGGTTCGCACGGCGTACCTGAGCCAGTTGCTCATCGACCTCAACGCCCAGATCGACGCGACGATCCTGATCGTCACCCACAACATCAACCTGGCCCGCACGGTCCCGGACAACCTCGGGATGCTCTTCCGCAAGGAACTGGTGATGTTCGGCCCACGCGAGGTGTTGCTGACCTCGGACGAGCCGGTGGTGGCGCAGTTCCTCAACGGCCGCCGCCTCGGCCCGATCGGCATGTCCGAGGAGAAGGACGCCGCGCAGATGGCACTGGAGCAGGCGCACGTCGACGCCGGTCACTCCGACGGCTCGTCGGATGAGGACCTGCGCGGCGTGGTCCCGCAGATCGAGCCGACCCCCGGTTTGCCGGAGCGCCAGGCCGTGCGCAGACGCAAGGACCGCGTCATGCGCATCCTGCACACGCTGCCGCCCACTGCGCAGGCGGGCATCATCGACTCGCTCACCCCGCAGGAGCAGCAACGCTACGGCGTCTCACCGCACCGAGTCGCGGCTCACGCCCAGCCGGTCCAGACCGGGAACCCAGGCCACACACCGCAGC
>JALZNB010000373.1 GCA_030857905.1 Actinomycetota bacterium | reverse complement strand
CGCTGTTGGTGTAGCCCGCCGCCGCGACCCTCGGGGTCGAGCCCGCGGCCGGGTCGGTCCCGGCGTAGGCGAGCGGGCCGTCGGTGGCGGCGAGGGCGCCGGTGTCCGGCACCAGCCGCAAGTTCTGGCCCTGGCTGGTGACCAGGCGGATGCGGTCGACGGTGGGGTTGAAGTCGAAGCCGATCGCGCGGCCGTTCAGCGCGGTCGGGGTGCCGACCGCGGTCGCCCTGCCGGAGTCGGCGTTCACGGTGTAGAGCCGGCCCTTGGCCGACATCGCGTACAGGACGCCGGTCGCGGGACGGACGTCGATGCCGATCAGGTAGTCGCCGCGGGCGAGACCGGTGATCCTGGTCCGCTCCTTGATTCGACGTGGGGAGTCCGCGTCGTGCGTGGTGAGCACGCCGCTGGTGCTCAGGACCAGCAGGTCGCCGGACTCGGTGCGGCTGTCGGCGGACGCGGTGCCCGCGCCGAACGCCGTGGCCGCGAGGGTGGCCGCGGCCAAGACCGCGGTTGTCGCCTTGCGCATGGTGCTCTCCCTGTTTCTCAACCATTCGAACGAGCTTGCGTCACTGCATTCGCGGCCCAGTGCCCCGGTGTTCAGTGCTGGAAGCGGAAAAAAAATCCCGACGCCTCGCTGAACGCCCGACGGTTCGGCTCCGAATACACCTCGACGGCCCAGGGCGCGGTTCGGATGTGGGGTTCGGATGACCGGAGTGGCACGCGGTGCGCGGATGAGGCGGCGGACCTCGTCCGCCGACCTCGGTTCCGAGCAGGCACTGCGCGCGGCCTATCAGGCACACGGTCCCGAGCTGTACCGCTTCGCGTTGCGGCAACTTCGGGACGAGGGCGGTGCGCAGGACGTGGTGCAGGAGGTATTCCTGCGCGCCTGGCGCGCGGCGGCGCGGTTCGATTCCGAGGTGGCGAGCCTGCGGGTGTGGCTGTTCGCCATCGCGCGGCACGTGGTCGTCGACGAGATCCGGCGCAGCACCGCCCGCCCGGCCAAGGTGTTCGGCCTGGCTGTCGAGGAGTCCCACGACAGCGCCGACCGCGGATTCGACGAACAGAAGATGGCCGCGTGGCTCGTCGAGGAGGCACTGAGCAGGATCAGCCCCGAACACCGCAGCGCGTTGGTGGAGACTTACTTTCGCGGTCGACCGCACGCCGAGGTCGCGAAAGAGCAGGGCGTCCCGACCGGGACAGTGCGCAGCAGACTGTTCTACGGACTCAAGTCGCTGCGCGTGGTGATGGAGGAAATGGGGGTGGAGCCGTGAACGACGATGCCCATCGCGGCGTGCGCGAACTGCTCGGCGCCTACGCGCTCGACCAGCTCGACGACCACGAGCGCCTCGCCGTGGACGCCCATCTCGGCGGCTGCCCGGACTGTCGAGCCGAACTGCGCGAGATCACCCCGGTCGCCGAAAGCCTCCGACTGGTCGACCTCGACCAACTCGCGCTGCCGAATCCGGCCACCCCACCCGGGCTCGGGGACGCGGTCATCGCCCGGGTCCGCGCCGAGAACGCCGCGCGCGCCCGGCTGCCGCGCTCGACGGTTCCCGTCGCCGCCGCGGTCATCGCGATCGCACTGGGCGCGGGTATCGGTTGGCTCGCGCACCCGGACAGCCCGGCAGCCCCGAAGGTGCCATTGGAGGCTGTCGCCGTGCGGACGCCCGGCCAGGACATCGCCGCCAACGCCCAACTCGTGCCACACACCTGGGGCGTGGAGATCAAACTGACGGCGACCGGATTCGTGCCGGGCGCCGCCTACCGGGTCGCGGTGATCGGCGCCGACGGGGCCAAGGTCCCGGCCGGCGAATTCCTCGGTACCGGATCGGCCGAGATGCGGTGCAACCTCAACAGCTCGATCCTGCGCGCGCAGGCCAACGGCTTCGAGGTGACGGACTCGGACGGCTCCGTCGTGCTCACCTCGACGTTCTGACGCGGCCTGTCCATTGCGCGAGACGACATCTCAGGGCAGTGGGCGCACCGGTTCGTCGACAGCGGTCGTGCTGTCCAGAGTGGACAGCACCATCGATACGACTCGTTCCGCCAAGCCCACGCTGGAGTTCCAGCTCGTCACATCCGGGTAGACGTGGGCGGTGGTCGCCAGCGACAGGGGAGTCCCGGCGACCTCGATCGGGGGTCGCTTGCCGAGGTAACCGAGCGGGTAGATCGGCTCGACGAAGGGGGCCTTGAAGATCTTGACATCGGCGATGTCGTCCGCGGTCAGCGGGAGATCGGCGTAGAGCCGCAACAGCTGGTCGGTCCAGCGCCGGGCGATGGTCGCCTCGTCCTCGCGGTACAGCGCCGATTCCCGGTCTGTGTAGTGCATCGCGTAGGCGAGGTGCTTGCCACCGTAGAGCCCGGAGAGGGTGGACATCTCGATGACACCGTCGAACTCCGTGCCCGAGCGCAGCACCGGCGACCAGTAGTGGCCGGTCAGCGGTCTGCGCAGGAAGAACAGGACATTCACCACGCCCTGATGGCTCAGGTTCGTGGTCGGCAGTCGGGCCCCGAGGTCGTCGTCGGCGATGTGGCGCAGCAGGGGCAGCGGGATCGTGGACACGACCCGGTCGGCGGTCAGGGTTTCGTTGTCCGGCAGGGTGATCGCCATGCCGTCGCCGGTGTCGCGCAACCCCAGGACCGGTGTCGACGTCCGGACCTCACCGCCGTGTGACTCGATGGAGGACCGCAGGCCGTCGATGATCGACTTGTAGCCGCCGTCGGGGTAGCCGCGGGTGGCGACGTTGCTCTCCCGGCCCATCCGCTGCCACAGGTAGAGCGCGGGAACCTCCGCGCAGGACGGCCCGAACTTCGAGCCGAACATCGGCGCCAGCAACGATTCCCACACGGTGTCGCCGTAGAGCCCGCGCAACCAGTCCTCGGTGCGGGTGTTGTCGAGGTCCTTGCCCTTGCCCAGTCTGCGCAACAGCACCGACGCGATGCCGAGTCGAACCCGGTTCGGTAGCGACAGCGGCGTGAACCGCAGGAGGTCCAGTGGCGTGTTGAACGGGTAGCGCCTGCCGTCGACGACCATGCCCATCCTGGTGGGCCGCCAGGTCAGGCTCTCCCGGAGTCCGATGTCGTCGAGCGCCGCGAGCAGGTGATCGTCCGAGGGCATCACGCAGTGGTAGAAGCGTTCCACCCAGCGGTCGTCGAGTGGGAAGAACGTGCCGAGACCGCCGAGTTGGTCGCTGCCCTCCACCACGGTGACCCGCACGCCCGCCCTGCCGAGCCGATGCGCAGTGGCCAGGCCACAGATCCCGCCGCCGATGACCGCGACATGCGTCGAGCCGTCCATCACTGCCTCACAGGGTCCGGTATGGCGCGGGTGCGAGCCGGTCGCGCACGAGGAGCTTGAGGTACTGCGCGATCGTGCGGCGCAGCCTCAGCTTGCTCGCGCCCTGCTTGCGGTCGTAGCGCAGGTGCAGCGGGATCTCGGTGATCACCGGTTCGCAGTGGCGCAGCTTGAGCAGCAGCTCCACCATGCAGGCGAAGCCCTGCTCCTCGATCAGCCGCTCACCCCAGTGC
>JALZNB010000360.1 GCA_030857905.1 Actinomycetota bacterium | reverse complement strand
TGACCACCGAGGTGCTGCGCAACATGCTCTACGCCGAGTCGTCCGCGTTGGACGGGCTCGGGTACGTGGTGATGGACGAGGTACACTACCTGGCGGACCGGTTCCGTGGGGCGGTGTGGGAGGAAGTGATCCTGCACCTGCCGGAGTGGGTCACGTTGGTGAGTTTGTCGGCGACGGTCAGCAACGCCGAGGAGTTCGGTGAGTGGCTGGTCGAGGTGCGCGGGGACACCACGGTGGTGGTGGACGAGGTTCGGCCGGTGCCGTTGTGGCAGCACATGTTGGTCGGCAACCGCCTGGTGGACCTGTTCGCCGGTGAGGGGCCCGACGGTGAGGCGCGGATCAATCCGGACCTGGTGCGGCGCACCGAGGAGGTTGGTCGGATTCACTCGCCGTGGCATGGGCCGCGGGCGCGGGGTGGGCGGGCCTCTGGGGCGCGGGGGCCGAGGTTCAAGCCGGTGCCCAGGGTCGAGGTGGTGCAGAAGCTGGACGCGGCGGGGTTGTTGCCCGCGATCGTGTTCGTGTTCAGTCGGGCCGGGTGTGAGGCCGCGGTGGCGCAGTGCGCGCGGTCGGGGGCGCGGTTGAACTCCGAGGACGAGGTCGCCGAGGTGCGGCGGATCGTGGACGCGAAGACGCGGGATCTGCCGGACGCGGATTTGACGGTGTTGGGGTTCTGGGAGTGGAAGGAGGCGTTGGAGCGCGGTTATGCCGGGCACCACGCCGGGTTGTTGCCCGCGTTCAAGGAGGCCGTGGAGGAGTTGTTCGTCCGCGGTCTGGTGAAGGCGGTGTTCGCGACGGAGACGTTGGCGTTGGGGATCAACATGCCTGCTCGGACGGTGGTGTTGGAGCGGTTGGTCAAGTACAACGGCGAGGCGCACGTCGAGTTGACGGCGGGGGAGTACACGCAGCTCACGGGGCGTGCCGGGCGTCGAGGGATCGACGTCGACGGGCACGCGGTCGTGGTGTGGCAGCCGGGTGTCGATCCGAAGCAGGTGGGTGGGCTCGCCTCGACGCGGACCTATCCGCTGCGGTCGTCGTTTCGGCCTGGTTACAACATGGCGGTCAACCTGGTCGACCGGTTGGGGGCGCGGGCGGCGCGGGAGATTTTGGAGCAGTCGTTCGCGCAGTTCCAGGCTGACCGGTCGGTGGTGGGGCTGTCGCGGCGGGTGGACCGTAATCGGGACGCGCTCGACGGGTACGGGGAGTCGATGTCGTGTCATCTGGGTGATTTCGGCGAGTACGCGGCGTTGCGCAAGAAGCTGTCGGATCGGGAGAAGGATCTGTCGCGGCAGAACAGTGTGGCGCGGCGGGTGGAGGTGGCGCATTCGCTGACGTTGTTGCACAAGGGCGATGTGATCGCGGTGCCCGCCGGGCGGCGGTCCGGGTTGGCGGTGGTGATCGATCCCGGGCTGGATTCGATGGGGGAGCCTCGGCCGTTGGTGGTGACCGAGGACCGGTGGGCGGGCCGGTTGTCGGTGACCGATTTTCCGAGTCCGGTGGCGGCGTTGGGTCGGGTGCGGTTGCCGAAACAGGTGGATGTGCGGTCGCCGAAGTCGCGTCGTGATCTGGCGGCGACGGTGCGCGCGGCGGGGATCGAGACGCCCGCGCGGGCGCGGCGGCGCTCGGGTACCGATGACGACGCCGAGTTGAGCGCGTTGCGGCGGGCGTTGCGGGCGCATCCGTGTCATGGCTGCCAGGATCGGGAGAATCACGCGCGGTGGGCGGAGCGGTATCACCGGTTGCTCGCGGAGACCGAGCAGGTGGAGCGGAAGGTGGCGGCGACGACGCATTCGTTGGCGCGCGAGTTCGACCGGATTCGTGAGTTGTTGACCGCGCGCGGCTTCTTGGAGCCCGGTACCGGGGAGAAGTCAGGCGAGCAGGTGGTGTCCGAGGACGGGCGTCGGCTGGCGCGGCTCTACAGCGAGTCGGATCTGTTGGCCGCGGAGTGTCTGCGGCGCGGTGTGTGGGATGGGTTGGGTGCCGCCGAGTTGGCGGCGGTGGTGTCGTCGTTGGTCTATGAGGCGCGTCGCGATGGGCCGATGGAGTCGCGGGTGCCCGGTGGCGCGGTGACCGAGGCGTTGGCGGAGACGGCGCGGTTGTGGGTGGAGCTGGAGGGTGACGAGCGGCATCACCGGCTGGATCGGACGCGCAGGCCGGATCCGGGGTTCGCGTGGACGGTGTTTCGGTGGGTGCGTGGCGAGTCGTTGGAGAAGGTGATCACGGCGGCGGAGGCGGCCGGGTTGGAGCTTTCCGCGGGTGATTTCGTGCGGTGGTGCAGGCAGGTGATCGATCTGTTGGACCAGGTCAGGGATGTGATGGGTGCGGGGTCGCCGGTCGGGGCCGCCGCGGCGGAGGCTGTGCGGTTGATTCGGCGCGGTGTGGTGGCGCTGGCGACGGTGTGAGGTCGGTGGTGTCGGTCAACAGGTTGGACACGCTCGGCGGGTGGAGTGGGTCTCCTCCGCTTGGCTGTGGTTTGATCGCGGACAGTGGTGTGCAGGGTGTCCTGGCGGTGTTGGGCTCGGGCTCCGGCCGCGCGAGTCGATCAGGCGGAGGCGAACGATGAGCAGCCCTTACGGGCCATCCGGTGGGCAGCAGGATCCGAACGCGCCGTGGGGGCAGCAGCCGTATGGCGCCCCGGGGACGCCGTCGGGTGGTTTCCCGACGCAGGGTGGTGGTTATCCACCGCCGCAGCAGCAGCCCTATGGGCAGCAGCCCCCGTATGGGGGACAGGATCAGCCTTACGGGCAACAACCTCCGTACGGGCAGCAGTACCCGCCCACCGGTGGCACACCCCAGCAGCAGCATTACGGCGGCGGCGAGCAGGTGCAGCAGTTCGGCGCCTATCAGCCGCAGGGCTATCCCGGGCAGGAGCCGAAGAAGAAGGGTGGTGCCGGGATCTGGATCGCTGTCGTGGTCGCGGTGTTGCTCGTCGGCGCGGTCGCGGTTCTGGGTTTCGTCACGCCGGGCTGGTTCAACAAGAAGGTCTTCGACCAGGCCGCCATGCAGCAGGGTGTCCAGTCGATCCTGACCGAGGACTACAACGTCGAGAAGCTCGACTCGGTGGCGTGCCCGACGGGCCAAGAGGTCAAGAAGGACAGCCAGTTCGCCTGCACGGCCGTCATCGACGGCAAGGAGCACACGGTGAACATCACCGTGCGCGACGAGAACTCGGCGGAGTACGAGGTGGCCACTCCGGTGGCGAAGTAGCGGGGTAGTCCGGTCGCGGCCCGGTGGTGTCTGTGGGCATCATCGGGCGGTGACCGACATGGATATCCGTCGTCTGACCGAGTCCGAGCTTCGTGCCGCGCACGATTTGTTCCGTGCGACGCTGGTGCAGGCCCCCGTTCCCGCCGAGGTGTGGGCGGTGCTGGCCGGGTCCTATGAGCCGGGGCGCACGCTGGGCGCGTTCAGTGGCGATGACCTGGTGGGTACGGCGATGGCGTGGTCGTCGAATATCCGGTTGCCCGGCGGCGCGGTGGCACCGATGGCGGCGGTCACCCGGGTGGGGGTGCGCAGCGACCATCGCAGGCGCGGTGTGATGACCGAGTTGATGCGCGCCCAGTTGGTCGACGTGGCGGCGCGCGGTGAGGTGTTCGCCGGGTTGCACGCGAGCGAGCCGGTGATCTACGAGCGGTTCGGCTACGGCGTGGGCACGTTGGCGACGACGACCACAGTGGACACCCGGTGGGCGGTGCCGCGCGCGGAGTTGCCGGACATCGGCGGGGTTCGGCTGGTGGAGTCGAGTGCGGCGATCGCGTCGCTGCCCGCGCTCTATGAGCGGGTGGGACGCGATCGGGTGGGGACGATCGCGCGGCCGGACGGGTGGAACAAGGTCTTCTACGACCGGGCGCTCGTGAGCCCGGAGTACACGCTCGTCGCTGTCCACAGTGGAGCTGATGGTGACGACGGTTTCGTTGTGTACGAGGCGAGAACCGATCCCGTGACCTACAGAGCCACGCTCGACATCGGACTGTTCTCCGCGGTCGACGCGACTGTGGCCGCGGCGCTGTGGCGGTTTCTGCTCGGCGTGGACCTGGTGACGAAGCTGAAGGTGTGGAACCGGCCGGTGGACGAGGCGGTGACGCAGATGCTGCTCGATCAGCGCGCGCTGACCCTGGAAACGGACACCGACCTGTGGTTGCGGATCGTGGATGTGCCTGCGGCGTTGGCCGCGCGCACCTACGGGGACGCGGAGCCGGTGGTGGTGGAAGTGGAAGACCGGTTCCTGCCCGCGAACCGCGGGCGTTATCGGATCGGTTCGGCGGGTGCGGAGCGGGTCGAGGACGAGCCGGACCTGGTGGTGGACGTCGCGGTGCTGGCCATGCTGTACCTGGGCGCGTGGCGGGCCACGGCGTTGGCCGAGGTGGGGCGTGTGCGCGTGGTGGATCCCGCCACGCCCGCCCGCGCGGACCGGTTGTTCGCCACCGATCGTCCCGCGTGGTGCGGCACCTACTTCTGATCCGGCGGCGGTGACGCGCCCGTGCCGCTGTGGCAGGGCGCTGACGTGCCTCCGACTCGTGATCATGGACAGGGTCCCGTTCCCGCACCCGGACGACCCGTTGGCCTCCGCCCGGCAGAAGGCGGTGAGCTCGCGTGGCGGCAACGGCTTGCTGACCGTCGCCCCACGCACGCCGTTCTGCTGATGGCCCAGGGCGTCGGCCGGTTGCCGCGCGCGATGTCGGGTCCGCGCATTGCCACCGCTCGCTACGGCGCTTCATCCCGCCGTCCTGGACGACCTACGACCCCGAGGTGGTCCGCAGCGCCCTCAAGCGCCTGAACGAGGCCCGGACCCGGTGATCCTCTCGACCAACTCGTTGCGGTAGGCCTGAGCGTCCCGCAGTTCCGGTTCGGAGCCGTCGGTCCGTTTGAGCGCGCCTTCGAGGATCCTCAACGCCTGCTGTTCGTCGCCCTTCGCATCCGCCAGCCGTGCCGCGTTCTCCATGGCTTTCGCCAGCTTGGTGCGCGCCTCGGGTTCCTGGGCGGACTTGTTGATCCGGATCCAGTTGCCACCCGGATCGACGACGGTGAACCCGGTGTACCGGTCGTTGCGCAGCCGAGGCCTGGTCATGCGCGGTATGCCGGAAATGAGCAACTTCCCGTGCACAACGCGCATCCCCGCCGCGAACGCCTCGAACAACGGCCCGGTGTCCTGCACGATGATCAGGCACGTGCTGTGCGACTGCTCCGGAACGTGGCCATCCATCCCGTAGAAGTGCAGGTTGATGTCCTCGCGTTGCAAGGCGATATGCGGATTCGGTCGCGTCTGCCGATAGGTGATCGAGAAGCCGAGCATCTCGTAGAAGGACGCGATTTCGTCGATGTCTCGACAGGGCAGGAGCGGGATCGTCAGTTCGTTTGCCACCGCCCGAAATTAAGCCCGGACCCGCCGAAACGACACGGAGCTATTTGCTCAAGCGAACAGCGGACCAACCCGGGCGTGGCCGGCGTTTACCGGGCGCTGGCCGAGCGCGGCAAGCGAGAGGTGTGCCTGCAGGCGGTCGAGCAGGCCCACACCGATCTTCGCACCCTGGATACACCTACTGAACACATTCCCGCTGGTCAAGCTGTATCCGCCCGACATTCCCGAGTGCTACGGGGACCAGCGTAAGCGCCGAGAGATCCCCGGCGGTTGTGGTGACCGGGTCAGCGGGTCAGGGCCGTGATGAGGCGGTCGACAGAGCTGCCAAGGTTCCAGCGTTCTTGGAGTTCCCGCACCCGGTCCACATCGGTGTTCACCTCGGCGAGTGTCTGCTCGCCGGTGCTGACGAGAGTGGCGTCCGTGGCGACGCGCACAACCAGGGGTGCCTTGGACAGGTAGTCGGCGTCGTGGACGAACGCTTCGCGCACGCGCGCGGGCACGTCCTTCGACCCCGCGGCCGCCGCATCGATCAACGCCTGCAGCGAGCCGAACTTGGTGATCAGCTTGGCCGCCGTCTTCTCCCCGATGCCCGCGATGCCGGGCAGCCCGTCGGAGGGGTCGCCGCGCAGGACGGACATGTCGGCGTAGGCGAGTCCGTCCTCGGGCAGCCCGTAGCGCTCGCCGAGTTCGCGGGGGCCGATGACCTCGGACTTCGCCCACCCCCGGCCGACGTAGACCACGCGTACCGGTGTGGGTGTCTCGCGGACGCACTGGAACAGGTCGCGGTCACCGGTGATGATCTCCACCGGGGCCGCGGTCTCGCGGGCGGCGAGGGTGCCGATCACGTCGTCGGCCTCGAAGCCCGCCGCCTCCGCGGTGGCCAAGCCGACCGCGTGGAGAAGATCGAGGATGATCGGGACCTGCGGGGTGAGCGTGTCGGGCACCTCTTCGGCGTTGGCCGCTGGGTCGGCCACGCGTTGCGCCTTGTAGCTGGGGATGGCCGCGACCCGGAATTCGGGGCGCCAGTCCGCGTCGAGACACGCCACCAGCCGCGCGGGACGTCGATCGGTGATGATCTGCGCGATCATCCCGGCGAACCCGCGCACGGCGTTGACCGGCACCCCGTCCGGGGAGGTCAACGACTGCGGCAAGGCGAAGAACGACCGGAAATACAGACTGGCCGAGTCCAACAGCACGAGAGGTCCGCTCACGGGTCGAAGCCTGCCACACACCCCCGACAGGGCGCCGCCCGTGACCGAGGGCGCGGGTGTCGTCTTCCGTGTTCGGGAGGTGCCCGGTTGGCGCCTCCCGGTGTCGGCCGGGCCCACTAGGCTGGCGGTATGTCGACCTTCGTCATGGACCCGGCCCTGTTCGCGGGGCGTCTGGAGAAGGCACGGGCGGCCGCCGCCGGTGCCGGGGACGACGCGCTGCTGGTGGCGCCCGGCTCCGACCTGAGGTATCTGATCGGCGGGTCCGGTAGTTCCTTCGAGCGGTTGACCTGTCTGGTGCTGCCCCACGACGGGGACGCGGTGCTGGTGGTGCCGACACTGGAGGCGCCCGGCTACGACGGGCTGCCCCTGGCGGAGCTGGGCGTGCGGGTTCACACCTGGGTCGACGGCGACGACCCGTACCGGGTGATCGGCGATTTGCTGGGCTCGGTGGGGCGGGTGGCGGTCGGGGACATGATGCCCGCGCTGCACGTGCTGGCGTTGCGGGCCGCGGTGTCCGGCGCCGAGCAGTCGCTGGCCGGGCCGGTGCTGCGGGAACTGCGGATGCGCAAGGACGCCGCCGAGTTGGCGGCGCTGCGTGAGGCGGGCGCGGCGATCGACCGGGTGCACGCCCGGATGGG
>JALZNB010000312.1 GCA_030857905.1 Actinomycetota bacterium | reverse complement strand
GGCCGACCCCGCGCGGCCCCACCGGTCCTTCACTCCCGTTCGCGGCGGCCGCCACCGCGCTCGGGCTGTCCCAACCGACCGTGACCACGCGGATCCGCGCCCTGGAACGACGACTCGACCAACAGCTCTTCCAGCGGCTCCCGCGCGGTGCCACGTCCACCTCGGTCGCCGAAGTCCGAAAACACCTGCTGACGCTGGCCGCCCTCTGGTGATCTCCTCGCCCAGCGTCCTATTTTCGCGTGACAGGCAATACTTCGACACGCGAGCGCGATCATCAGAGCGGGAGCCCGACGTGGTGCCCTTTCCACCGGTCACCCGGGTACCGCCATTTGGGGGAGCAATGGACTACTCACTGCTTCGTACCTGTCTCGCCGTGTACCGAACCGGTTCGCTGACGAAGGCCGCCCGACAGCTCGGCATCTCGCAGCCCGCCGTCACCGGCCAGATCAGGGCGTTGGAGGAAACCCTCGGTCAGCCGCTGTTCCGACGTGAACCCAAAGGCACCGTGCCCACCGCCGCCGCGCACGAGCTGATCCGCGACACCGGGGCCGCACTCGACAGCCTCGACCTCGTGATGCGACGACGTCTGCTCCCCGCGCAACTGCCCGATCGGGCGATCCACGTCGCCGGACCCGCGGAGATCCTGGTGAGCCGGGCGCTGCCCGCACTCGCCGGGCTGGTCTCGGACGGTCTGCGGCTGCGCATCACCTTCGGTCTCACCCCGGACCTGCTCCTCGAACTCGCCGAGGGCACCTACGACCTGGTGATAGCCACGACCCGCAACCGGAACCCGGCCATCGTGCTGACGCCACTGATGGACGAGGAGTTCGTCCTGGTCGGCGATTCCGGGTGGGCCCGCGACATCTCGGCGGCCGACATCGCCGAACGCGGTGCCCGCGCCCTCGACGACGCACGGCTGATCGCCTACTCGGACAGCCTGCCCATCATCCGCCGCTACTGGACGACGGTCTTCGGTGAAGATCCCACGGCCGCGCCGACCGTGACAGTCCCCGACCTGCGGGCCGTCCTCGCCGCGGTCAAGGCCGGGGCGGGGATCTCGGTCCTGCCGACCTACCTGTGTTCGGCCGAGATCGCCAACGGGGAGATCGAGGTCCTGCACCAGCCCGAGGTGGCGCCGCTGAACACCCTGTTCCTTGCCACGAAAGCGGGAGCCGCCGACACCGTCGGTCTCGCCGCCGTCCGATCACACCTGCTGCTGACCGCGCGCGGCTGGCGCTGACTACCGAGGGTCAACACGAGTTAACCAGGTCGTGTGCGCCGTCGACCCGAGTGGCGAATTGCCCAGGCTGGCCACCGGTCGACACCCTGAAGCTCCCGATCGTGAGGAGCAGGCAATGGCGAGCGAATTTCAGCGACGCAAGATCGCAGGTGTGTTCAGGGCGATGGACGCCGACGACGACGGTTTCCTGGACGAGTCCGACTTCACCGCACTCACCACCCGGTGGACCGGCATCCGCGGCGCCGCACCCGGTTCCGACGACCACGCCAGACTCACCGCGATCATGATGGGCTGGTGGCAGACCCTGCTCGCCTCATCGGACCTCGACCGCGACGCCAAGGTCACCCTGGACGAGGTCCTCGTCGTCACCGACCGACTCGGCGACATGACCGACGCGGTCACCACCACCGCACAGACCATGTTCGACGCCATCGACGAGAACCGCGACAACGCCATCTCGGCGAGCGAGTACCGAAGGCTCATCGAAGCGTGGAACGGCACCGACACCGACACCGACGAGACGTTCCCCCTGCTCGACCTCGACCACGACGGCCTGATCTCCCGGGACGAGTTCACCGAACTCTGGACCCAGTTCTGGGTGAGCGACGACCCGCAACTTCCCGGAACTTGGGTCTTCGGGCGATTCGACCTGGCGGGCAGCGCGGCCACGTGAGTGCCGTGGCGGACGGTGCCGCCGCGGTCCGGCGCTACGTCAGGAGGTCTTCGTCAACTGGCTTATCCGCTGCGGTGAGACCCCGAGGATGCGCGCCGCGTCCTGTTTGGACATGCCCGCGCCGAGAATGTGCGCCACCACGCGGCGGACGTTGTCGGCGGCGTCCCGTTGCGCCTGTTCGGCGGCACGACTCTCCAGTCTGGCCCGCTTGACCTCTCCACCCAACGCGCCGGGCAGTTCGAACTCGACTCGCACCTCGAACCGCTCTGGCGGGATCTCGTCCATGACGGTGATCAGGTCGGTGGCCATCCGCTGAGCTTCGGCGGTGGACCTCCCCTGGGTGGCGCCGACCCCCTCCACGTCGACAACCCACCACTTGCCCTCACGGCGCGCTGTGGCGCGGTATGACCTCACTGCAACCATCCTTCCGGAAGGCAGGCCAGTTGCTGGCCAATGCTGCGTACTACGCCTGCGGTGACAACGCGGTGGTTGGGGACTGGTGCCCTGTGTTCACCACAAGGGCATCCGAACACTTCGTGACCTCCTGTGTTGCGGAGAGGCCGACAACCGTTCGCCTTGAGTCTCGTGACTACTGCTACCCGTTTCATGGGCTTGAACACCACGAGGATAATCTAGGGGGCCTAGACGGTCAATATAAAGCCCATCTAGATAGATGGCCTGATCGGGTGACTTCACGTCGTTAACCGATGGTCGCTTCGATGCCGTCGAGGAAGACGGTGAGGCCGACCTCGAAGGTTTCGCGGGCTTCCTGTTCCAGGTAGGGCACCGTTTCGTCGGCCATCTCGAACGCGCCCTGGTTCTCCAGTGTGGTCAAGGTCGGGTAGCGGTCGGCGAAGTCCGGGGCGACCTCGGTCAGGATGGCGACTCGCGCGTACCACCAGTCTTCGTCGGACATTCCGGTGGCGGCGGGGGCGTGGCGGGTCTCGGCGATCGCCTGGGCGGCGCCGCGGATCAGGTGGAGTAGGGCGCCGACGACGCGCCAGAGGGTGCGGGCGTCGGGGATGGTGTCCGCGAGGATGCGGACCACGGTCTCCTGGAGGGCGAATTCGTTGGGGCCCAGCACCGGGCGGGCGGACGACACCTGCAACACCCATGGATGGCGAAGGTAGAACGTCCACAGATCACGTGCCCACGCTGTCGTGGCCGTGCGCCAGCCGTCGGTCGGCGGGTAGGTGTTCGGGAGTTCGGCGAGGCACTGGTCGTACATCAGATCGATCAGGTCGCTCTTGTTGGGCACGTGGGTGTACAGCGCCATCGCCGTGTGGCCGAGCTGTTCGCCGACAGCGCGCATGGAGAGGCCCGTCATGCCGTTGGCGTCGGCCACCGTGATTGCCGCGGCGACGATCGAGTCGACGTCCAGGCGGGGTTTGCGGCCGGGGCGGGTGGCGGCGCCAGACCCGGCACGCCAGAGCAGGGACATCGAGCGGCGGGGGTCGCCCTGGCCCGCGAAAACCGCCACGTCGAGACTCCTTACGGGATAAAGTATCCTCCGGTCGAGCTTTCTTTATGTTGTAAAGATATCAGGAGACGCCGCATGAGTTCGCATCCGTCGGGCCTTCCGGCCGCCGACAGCCACGACGTCATCGAGGTTCGGGGCGCCAGGGAGAACAACCTGGCCGACATCTCGCTCGACATACCCAAGCGCAGGCTCACCGTGTTCACCGGCGTGTCCGGCTCCGGCAAGTCGTCACTGGTGTTCGGCACGATCGCCGCCGAGTCACAGCGGTTGATCAACGAGACGTACACCGCGTTCATCCAGTCGTTCATGCCCAGTCTCGGCAGGCCCGACGTCGACGAGCTGCGCAACCTCAGCGCGGCGATCGTGGTCGACCAGGAGCGGATGGGCGCCAACTCCCGATCGACGGTGGGCACCGCCACCGACGCGCACACCATGTTGCGCATCATCTTCAGTCGTGTCGGCCTTCCGCATGTCGGGACGTCGACGGCGTTCAGCTTCAACCTGCCGGACGGCATGTGCCCGACGTGTGAAGGTCTTGGCCGAGTGTCCGACGTGGACATCAACGGGCTTGTGGACGTGGAGCGCTCGCTCAACGAGGGGGCCATCACCGTCCCCAACTTCACCGTCGACTCCTGGTACTGGAAGGGCCTCGCGGAGTCCGGGTTCGTCGACCCGGACGTCAAGCTCAAGGACTACACCACGCAGCAGTGGGAGGACTTCCTCCACAAGCCCGCCACGAAGATGAAGCTGGGCGGCATGAACACCACCTACGAAGGTCTCGTGGTGAAGGTGAAGCGGTTGTTCCTGTCCAAGGACCGCGAATCGATGCAGGCGCACATCAGGACTTTCGTCGACCGCGCGGTGACGTTCACCGGCTGTAAGGACTGCGGCGGCGCGCGGCTCAACGCGGCCGCGCTGTCGTCCAGGATCGACGGCCGCAACATCGCCGACTGCTCGGCCATGCAGATCAGCGACCTGGCCGAGTTCGTCGCCAAGCTCGACGAGCCGTCGGTCGGCCCGCTGGCCCGCACGTTGTGGGAGACACTGAATTCCCTGGTCGAGATCGGCCTCGGCTACCTCAGCCTCGACCGCGAGTCCGGCACCCTCTCCGGTGGCGAGGCACAGCGGGTGAAGATGGTGCGCCACCTCGGATCCAGCCTCACCGACGTCACCTACGTCTTCGACGAGCCGACGGTGGGCCTGCACCCGCACGACATCCGGCGCATGAACGACCTGCTTCTTCGCCTGCGGGACAAGGGAAACACCGTACTGGTCGTGGAGCACAAGCCGGAAACGATCGAGATCGCCGACCACGTCGTTGATCTCGGTCCCGGCGCGGGCACCAACGGCGGTCAGGTCTGTTTCACCGGCGACGTCGACGGACTGCGCGCCTCGGACACGTTGACCGGGCGCCACATCGACCACCGAGCGCGGCTGCGCGAGCGGGTTCGGCAACCGAGCGGGCAACTGTCGATCACCGGGGCGAATCTGCACAACCTCAAGGACGTCAGCGTCGACATCCCGCTCGGGGTGCTCAGTGTGATCACCGGTGTCGCGGGCTCGGGCAAGAGTTCCCTGATCCACGGGTCCCTGCCGCGTCGCGACGGGGTGGTCGTGGTCGACCAGGCCCCGATCCGCGGGTCACGCCGAAGCAACCCGGCCACCTACACCGGCCTGCTCGACTCGATCCGCACCGCGTTCGCCAAGGCCAACGGCGTCAAGGCGGCACTGTTCAGCGCGAACTCCGAGGGGGCCTGCCCGACGTGCAAGGGCATCGGCCTCGTCTACACCGACCTCGCGATGATGGCCGGGGTGGCCTCGGTCTGCGAGGAATGCGATGGCAAGCGGTTCACCGCCGAGGTGCTCACATACCTGTTGCGCGGCAAGAACATCAGCGAGGTTCTGGGCATGTCCGTCGCCGAGGCGCGCGAGTTCTTCCCCTCCGGCCAGGCCAGGGCCATCCTCGACCGACTCGCCGACGTCGGCCTCGGTTACCTCGGTCTCGGCCAACCCCTGACCACGTTGTCCGGCGGCGAGCGCCAACGCGTGAAACTGGCCATTCACATGGGGGAGAAGGCCGCGACCTACGTCCTCGACGAACCGACCACCGGCCTGCACCTCGCTGACGTCGATCAACTGCTCGCTCTGCTCGATCGCTTGGTGGACCAGGGCAACACGGTCATCGTCATCGAGCACCACCAAGCCGTGATGGCCCACGCCGACTGGATCATCGACCTCGGTCCCGGCGCGGGCCAGGACGGCGGCCGGATCGTCTTCACCGGCACGCCCGCCGATCTGGTGGCCGACGGCGCCACGCTGACAGCCGAGCATCTTCGCGCGTACGTCTCCGCCTGAGGTGAGGTGGGGCCCGCCGATCGGGCGGGCCTCATCCCCACTCGGGAACTACTGTGGGCGCGCGTCGCGAGCCGTTTGAGCCTGGCCGACGTGCTCGGCGAGCCGATCGAGCGCGTCCCCGGACACGGTCAAGGTCAGCGAGCCGAGGGACGAGCTGAACTCGAACTCGACGTCGGATTCCGTGACCACGTGGGAGATGTGGCAGCCCGATTCGACGTGAACCCACGACCCTGACGCGTATCCCCGATGTGTGAACACTGTGAACCTCCGGTTTCACCAAGCCCCCGTGGTGCTGGCGGTACATCCGCACCACGGCTGGATCGTCTGAAGGGTACTATTTGGTGTGTGCGAACCACGGCGCACAAATGGGTGGTGTCGGTGTAGTCGGGGACTACGCAGAGTGGTTAAGGTGGTCTCATGGCAGTCGGCACAACTCGCGGCAAGCGCAGGCTCGGGCGGTACGTGCGCCCGCTCATGGAACGTTCTGGTCTCACACCCGATGAGGTGGGCAAGCGGTCCAGGTGCTCGCGACAGACGATCACCAGACTCCTGACCGGTGACAGCCTGCCGAGAATCCACCTGTTCCTGATGGTCCTGTCGGTCATCGGTGTCAGTGACGAGGAACGTGAACGCGCACTGCAACTGTGGGAAGTCGCGGATGCCGACTCGACAACCATTGAACACGCGGGCCGACTGCCTGCGAACTACATGCGATTCCGGATGGATGAACGTGAGGCGCGGCAAGTACGAACTCTGGACACTGTCCTCGTGCCTGGGCTCTTGCAGACTTCGGCCTACGCCTCCGCCAATGCCGCGGTGGGGACAGAACTTCTCTTCGACGACTGGGACTCCACCGCCGAGGCTGCTGAGCGTCGCGACCGACAGAACCTGATCCATCGCCAAGAGGACCCGTTGTCCCTGCACGCGCTGATCGATGAAGTCGCTCTGCGGCGAGTCGTCGGCGGTCCCGACGTGATGGTCGAACAGATTGAATACCTGTCGAAGATGGCGAGTCTTCCCCACGTCACGATTCAGGTCATCCCGTTGGCCGTCGGGTCTTATGGGGTGACAGCGGGACCGCTGGTCCTGCTTCGGTTTCCTGAAGACGACGAACCGGATTCCGCCTATGTCGAGAGCCTTCTCGGCATGCACATGGTGGAGAATCAACAGAATGCGCGAGTACTGTCGAACGCGTGGGACCACGTCGCCCGTCTGGCGCTGTCCCCGGACGAGACAGGGCGTTTCATTGATGAGGCAAGGGACTGGATGACGAGATGAGCAGCCACAAAGTCTGGCGGAAGAGTCGCCGAAGCAGCGCTCAGAGCACGTGTGTGGAACTGGCTGTCGAGCCCCTTCGGACGAGTATTCGGGATAGCAAGGCCCGCGGGGCGGGTGAGCTCGGGTTGGGGGCGGCTGAGTTCACCGCGCTCCTGACCGGCGTCAAGCGGGGGATGTTCGATCGACCCGTGTGAGTCAACGATCCGACCGAGGGGCACCCGAGAAC
>JALZNB010000298.1 GCA_030857905.1 Actinomycetota bacterium | reverse complement strand
GTCCGTTGCCGAGTCGATTGAGTGTGGTAACCCAATTCTCTCACCCAGCGGGCCGCCGCTTACTTCAGGTACACCATCAAGAATCGGCTTACACGCGATCAATTCACCCTGAATAAGCCTCATCATCTCCGAGGTGCAGGCGACCCACACATTCATGATGGTGGCTTGATGTGTACAAGACGGGTCCGTTGCTGAGTGAATCGAGTGTGATCAGCCAATCCATCAATGAATATGCCATCGCGCTCGTAAGATTCAGAGATTTACGTGGGTGAGCTTGTCCGGGTTCACCAGGTCGTAGATCATGGCGATCTTGCTGTCGCGGATGGTGAAAGTGGTGACTCGGCGGTTCAACTCGCGGCCGGTGGTGTCGGCGGGGATGTCGGGGAAGGCGAGGCCCAGGTCGCCGTTGACCAGGACGAGGGTGCCGTCCGTCATTTTGTCCGCGCCGTACATCTGGAGCAGGCCGAGCAGGAAGCGGCCGATCTTGTCGGTGCCCGCGATGTACTGGCGCGCGGTCCGAGCCTTGCCGCCACCGTCGCCGATCATGACGGCGTCCGGGTGCAGCAAGGCGACGACCTGCGCCAGATCGCCGGAGGCCAAGGCGCCGAGAAAGCGTTCGAGTAGGGCGCCCTGGTCGGCCATGGCGAGTCTCGGTGGCGGGGCGGCGGACGCGGCGGCTCGTCGACCGCGGGAGGCGTGTTGGCGCGCTGCCGCGTCGGAACAGCCGAGTGTGGCTGCGATTTCCGCGAACGGGACGTCGAACGCGTCGTGCAGTACGAAGGCGACGCGTTGTTCCGGCGTCAGCTTGTCGAGCACGACCAGTGCGGCCATGCGCACGCCGTCATCGCGCACGACCGCGTCCAGTGGGTCTTCGCTGACGGGCGCGCCGAGCGGGGTGACCAACGGTTCGGGCAGCCACGGGCCGACATAGCTTTCCCGTCGAACCGTGGCCGACCGCAGACGGTCGAGACAGATGCGGCTGACCACCGTGGTCAGCCAACCGCGGAGGTCGCGGATCTCCGCCCGTGCTGAAATGTCCAAAGTGGACAGTCTTAGCCACGCTTCCTGTGTCGCGTCCTCGGCGTCGGACACCGCACTGGTCAGCCGATAGGCCACGCCAAGCAGATGGGGTCGGTGTTCGGTGAAGCGCTCGGCGAGTGCGGTATCGCTGACGGTCACTCGTCCATCGTAAGTGACCTGCCTGCGGGCAGGACGGGCACGCGCATAGACTCGGCGGCTGTGGCAGGCCGTATCCGGGAAAGCGACATAGCGCTCGTTCGCGAGCGCAGCCGGATCGATGACGTCGTCGGTGAGTACGTGGCGCTGCGCCGTGCCGGTGGCGGCGCGATCAAGGGGCTGTGCCCTTTCCACGACGAGAAAACGCCGTCGTTCAACGTGCGGCCGACGCACGGCACCTTCCACTGCTTCGGCTGTGGTGAGGGCGGCGATGTGATCGCCTTCGTGATGAAGATCGACCATCTGTCGTTCGTCGAATCCGTCGAGCGCCTGGCTGAGCGAGTCGGCCTGCAGTTGACCTACGAGGGCGGTGGCACCAGCGTCCAACGTGACCGAGGTACCCGGTCACGGCTGGTCGACGCGCACAAGGCCGCCGCCGAGTTCTACGCCGAGCAGCTTCGCGGGCCGGACGCGGTCAAGGCGCGCGAGTTCCTCGCCGAGCGGGGGTTCGACCAGGCCGCCGCCAACACGTTCGGCTGCGGCTATGCCCCGGCGGGGTGGGACAACCTCACCAAGAATCTGCTCGGCCGCGGGTTCGAGCTCCAAGAGCTGATCAAGAGCGGTCTGGTCAAAGAGGGCCGGTCCGGGCCGATCGACCGGTTCCACCGCCGCTTGCTGTGGCCGATCAAGGACATCGGCGGCGAGGTTGTCGGCTTCGGCGCGCGCAGGCTCTTCGATGACGACCAGATCCAGGCGAAGTACCTCAATACCAGCGAGAGCCCGATCTACAAGAAGTCCCAGGTGCTCTTCGGGCTCGACGTGGCCAAGCGGGAGATCGCCAAGCGGCACCAGGTCGTCGTGGTCGAGGGCTACACCGACGTCATGGCCATGCACGCGTCCGGGGTGTTGACCGCTGTCGCCTCGTGTGGGACGGCTTTCGGCGTCGATCACATCAAGGTGCTCCGCAGGCTGCTCATGGACGACGACGCGTTCCGGGGCGAGGTGATCTTCACCTTCGACGGCGACGAAGCGGGCCAGAAGGCGGCGCTCAAGGCGTTCGACGACGAGCAGCGCTTCGCGGCGCAG
>JALZNB010000289.1 GCA_030857905.1 Actinomycetota bacterium | reverse complement strand
GGTAGAACACCTTGCGCTTGGCCAGGTCCGCCACCTCGTCGACGTTGGTCTTCTCAGCGCGCAGGAGGTCTTCCTTCATGGCCCGACCGAAGACGTATTCGCCGAGTTGACCATCGGAGCGGACTACCCGGTGGCAGGGGATCAGCACCGGCACCGGGTTGTTGCCCAGCGCGGTGCCCACCGCGCGGACCGCCTTCGGTCTGCCGATTTCGCGGGCCACCCAGCCGTACGGGCGCACCTGCCCGGACGGGATGCGTCTGGTGGCGGTGAGCACGTCGCGTTCGAAGTCGGTGAGGTGCCCGAGGTCGACCGGGACGGTCGATGCGGACCGTCCGTGCAGTGCGGGCATGAGCCCGGCCGGTGGGTGTTCGGCGTGGCGAAGTGGCTTGCCGAGCGCGACGCGGAACGTCTCCTCGAACGTGATCGCGTCGTGCTCGACCGCGTCGGCGGCGCGGATGAAGTTGACGCCCTTCTCGCCGAAGGCGACATACAGCTCGCCGACCGGGCCGTCGACGCGGATCCAACTACTGAACACCACGTCGATGACGGGCCTGGGCGGACCTGTCACCAGCGCGCTCAGGGCCTCGATCAGAGCCTTTTCGGTGGACATCAGTGCTCCTTCCCTGGCAGGCCCGCCGGTGTGTCACCGGCGGATTCCTCGCCCACATACAGCTCACGCAGCCGTCGCAGGCCGCGCGAGACGTGCGATTTGACGGTGCCCTCGGGAACCCGCAGCACTTCCGCGATCTCGGACACCGACAGACCGACGATGTGCCGCAGCACCACCGCCGCCCGCTGGCGCTCCGGCAGTCGCGCCACCAACTCGGCCAACTCGCGACTGGTCTCATCGCGTTCGACGTGCTCTTCGACGCTCAACCCTCGGGCGGGCAGGGTCGGCAGGTCGACGTCCGACATCTCCATCGGTCGTCTGCTCGCCCCACGCATCGAGTTGCGCCAGGTGTTCAACACGATCGTGAGTAGCCACGATCGAGGTCTGAGGGCCTGGATGCGGGACCGGTCGAAGCCGCGCAGCGCGCGATAGGCCCGCAGGAACGCTTCCGCGGAGAGGTCTTCGGCCTCGCTCGTCTGCCCGCTGACGCGTAACGCGACGGAGAACACCACCCGCTCGTAGGTCCGGACAAGCTCGGCGAACCCCGTGTCGAGGTCGTCGGCGATCGCGGCGAGCAGCGCGTCGGCCGCTTCCGCCTCGGTCAGGTCGCTGGGCGTGTCAAGCATGTCTTAAAGAACACCGATCGCGGCGATCGGTTGCGCTTGGGCGGGCATCACCTCAGATTAATCCGACTCGTCCGGACTTCTCCCGCACGTTGGCGCAGCGGTGCCCCGCCAGTGGAGTGAACCCGGTCCGGCCCAAGGGGAAACCTCAGACCCGCCGAACGCCGCCCCGATCGGGTGACTGTCATCACCTGGTCGGGCCGTGACGGAAATGTGGACCGTCGTGTCCTTGGGGAGTGGGTGTGCGCATGGCACGCCTCGGTGACAGAAGGGATGTCCGATGCCCACACGGATACCTTCGCAGTTCGCGGTGCGGGTCGACCGGTTCACGGCCGCCGCGGTCGTACGGGTGCTGGGGGAGGTGGATCTCGCGACGGTGGCGATGCTCGACCGTGCCATCGGTGACGCGTTCGCGCTGGAGCCGCAACGGCTGGTTGTCGACCTGACCCGGTGTGGTTTCCTCGGCGCTGTCGGTCTCACCTCGTTGGTCAGGGCGACGCGGCGGGGAACACGGTCCGGGACGTCGGTGATGGTGGCCGTTGACTCGACGGGCAGTGCTCACCGGGCCATCGTGCTCACCGGGCTGGCCGAGCATCTGGCGCTGATCGGTTACTCCCCGGAGGACTGTGTTCTCATTCCCACCTGAAACCGGCCGTGTCACGCGGACAAGTCCGGCGAGTGAGGCATGGTGGACCCATGTTCACGAACCCAGTCACCAGCCGGGAGATCCGGTTGGCCGCCCGTCCGATCGGCGAGCCGAAGCCGACCGATTTCGCCTTCGCCGAGGTTCCTGTACCCGCACCGGGCCCGGGCGAGATCCTGGTCCGCAACACCTGGATGTCAGTCGACCCGTACATGCGGGGGCGGATGAACGACGTCGAGAGCTACATCCCCCCGTTCGCGATAGGCGCCCCGCTGGATGGCGGCGCGGTCGGCGAGGTAATCGAGTCCAACGCGCCGACGGTGCCAGTGGGTGCGACGGTGTCGCACTTTCAGGGGTGGCGGGACTACGCGCTGCTCCCGGCGTCCGCCGCGACCGTTGTCGACACCAATATCGCACCTGCCGAGGCGTACCTGTCCACGCTGGGCACCACCGGACTCACCGCTTATGCCACTCTGCGCGAGGTCGCGCCGGTTCGTGAGGGTGACGTCGTGTTCATTTCCGCCGCGGCGGGCGCTGTCGGCAGTATCGCGGGTCAGCTCGCCCGCAAGCTCGGCGCTTCCCGGGTGATCGGTTCGGCCGGTGGCCCGGTGAAGGGGGCGAAGCTGTTGTCCGACTTCGGTTACGACGTCGCCATCGATTACCGCGCCGGTTCCGTCGCCGACCAGCTCACCGAGGCCGCGCCGGACGGCATCGACGTCTATGTCGACAGTGTCGGCGGCGATCACTTGCGGGCCGCGCTGTCGGCGTTGCGCACGCACGGCAGGGTCGCTCTGGTCGGTGCGATCAGTCAGTACAACGCGACCGAGCCGGTGCCGGGGCCGGACAATCTCTTTCTGGCCGTGGGCAAGCAACTGTCGTTGCGGGGCATGATCGTGACGTCCTACTTCCATCTGTACCCGGAGTACATCGGCAAAGCGGCGGGTTGGCTGGCCGACGGCTCGCTCCACGCCGAGCAGACCGTGATGGACGGCCTGGACCAAGCCCCGGCGGCGTTCTTCGGTGTCCTCAATGGAGCGAACACCGGCAAGATGTTGGTACGGCTCACCTGAGCGAGGTCATATGTATTGACTAGCCCCGGTCCGTCCGACGGATCGCGTCGACGCGCCCTACCTTCGAAGCGTTGCCGGTCGAGGGGGAGATATGGGCGGTGGGCGGATCGGTGTGCTCGACGTGCCGCGGGGTGTGGCCACTCTCGGCACGTTGGGCACGAGTATCTGGATCTTCACCGATCCCCTGGGGCCTGCCGGATTCCTGGCAGGCCCCGGGGACGGGGTGGCCGGGGTTGTCGAGCGGGTGTTGCTGACGCTGTGCAACGGCAAGTTCCTCGGGCTCTTGCCTGGTGGGGCGGGGTGATCGCGTCATCCGCGGCTGGATGATCGGCGTGGGGGCGCTGCACGTGTTGTTCGTTGGCGTGCTCACCGCCGGTTTGCTCAGCGGCGCCGCAGCCACTCGACAGGCGCCGAACTGGAGAATTCGGGCCGGGGACGCAGGATTCAACATCGATTGATCGGGTGGGGGATTGGTGTCGGTCTGCCGCTGAATATGGTGACCGCGTTCGCGGGCGGTAAATGGTTCATTGTCGACCGCTATGTGTGTGCGCCGCTTGTCGCGTTCGGTTTGCTTGGGTTGGTCACCGCGCTCGTACATCGGATGCGTGCGACCGCGGGGGTGTTGCGGCGGGGTGTGACGGCTGTTGGTCGCACCGCGCTGAGCTGCTACGTCGGGCAGAACCTGATCGCGTCGGCATTGTGCTACGAATGGGGGCTCGGGCTCACCGAAAAATTGTCGCACCTGGCGCCGTGGTGGACGATCGACTGTTGGGTTGTGGTCTCGGAGTCTTGATGCTATTCGCGACATCGTGGTCGCGGCGCTTTCAACGCGGGCCGATGAAAGCGGTATGGCACTGGACTTATCTGGCACCGCAACGGCGGAAAGTCACTGTGTGAGGCGGTATCGGCCACCCACCGTCCCGTCTCAGGGCGTACCTGCCGCGGCCGCGGGCCAGCGCCGTCCACTCCTCGGAACACCACACGCGGCGCGTGGGCCACCGTCTATGATCACGGCGCCGCTGTGCGGGACGCGGCTCATGTCCGATCGACCCGTCGGGACTGAAACATGACCTCGCCACTGCGGTTGATCGTCGTC
>JALZNB010000267.1 GCA_030857905.1 Actinomycetota bacterium | reverse complement strand
CGCCTTGGGTCCGGTGTGGACTGTCGCATGGGGCCGCCCTAGTCCTTGCCGCTGCGGTTGATGGTCTGCGCGCCGTCGCCGTCGGAGGTTCGATATTTCTCCGCGACCACCAGCAGGCTCGCCGACGCGGCCTCAAGGGCCTCGACGCCGCGCACGAGTTGGGCGCGCAGGCTCTCCGAGGCTTTGCCGTACGCGTCGGCGACGCGGACAGTGCGCCCGAGTGAACCGAACGCCTCGCTGGTCAGCGGGGCGGTGCGCAGCGTCTCGGCGCCCTTGGCCAGATCGTCCGCACCCTTGGCGACCTTCTCGGCGTATCCGCCGACCCAGTCCGGATCGACCCTGATGGCGGCCATCGGCAACGAACCTCCTCGTGAACGCGGTGTTTCCCCTCAGACGGTAGGGGTTCGGCGCCGGTTCCCACAGGCCCGAGTCCGGTCAGGGCCCGCCGGGGGGCGGCGCGGCGGACGGTGTGGTCGACGGGAACTGCCCGGGCATGATCGGCACCGAGTCGTAGGTCTGGACGACGTCACGGGTGTTGAGCGAGGCGCCGTTGGGCAGCAGTCGCACGATGGCGTCCGGCGCCGGTTTCTGGTTGGACAGTCCGAGCGCGGCGGCGGTCCGGGCGTCGGGCACACCGAACTTCACGCCGCGGTCGGAGATCAGGTAGATCGGACCGGTCGCGAAGTCCCTTTCCGAGGTCGCGCCCCGCACGACGGCCGCCTTGCCCGGCTGCATGTAGAAGAAGTCGAGGCGCTGACCGTCCGCGCTGGGAGTGCTGATCTTCACCGACTGCGTCCTGCCGTTGGCGGTGCGCGGAAACGGAAGCTGCTTGCCGACGTGCACGTCGGTGTGTTCCTGGGCGTTCTGGCCTTCGCCGACCACGTTCCAGCCGAGGCAGGCGACCGGGTAGTTCGCCGGATTCAGCGCCTCCGGCACGACCTGGGGGAACGTGCTCTCGTCGATGGCGTCTCGCAGCACCTTGGCGCCCGGGATCTGGTCGGGGCGCACCTTGGTGATGCTCTCGCCACCGGCGGTGGACTCGAATCGGATCAGGTCGGCGGTGGTCTTCTTGATCTCCTGCACGCCCTGCTGGAGGATCACGAAGTAGCTGACACCGCCCGCGCGCTCGATTTGCACGACCGCGCCGACCGGCAACCCGTTGATGTCGATCTCGGTCGGACCGCCGCGCCCCGGGACGAGGGGGGCGGTCAGCGCGGGCGCCTCGGGAATCGCGTTAAGCAGGCCGGTGGTGATCTTGCGGACGGCGTCGTCCCGCAGGTTGAGCGCGGCTTTGATCCGCTCGTTGCCCATGTCCACCAGCGCGCGGACCGTGTTGGCGTTCTTGATGTTCGCGGTGGCGGGCGTGCGGTAGACGAGGTAGACCTTGTCGTCCGGCGCCTGCACCAACAACGCTTCACCGGGGGCGAGTTCGGGGCCGAGTTCACTGACGCCGCCCGCGACCGTGGTCTCGATCTTGTCCTCGGCGGCTTGGTCGACCAGGCTGTCGTCGAGCTTGTACTCGTCGCACACCGCCCAGTCGCTGCTGATCCGCTGGGCCTCTTCCGGCAGGAGCTGCGGGCCGTCCTGAATGCCGGTGAGGCGCTCACGCGGGATGTCGACGAGCTTGTCGTCCGGGATGACCTTCGGCGCGGCCGGTTTGCCGGTGGGGGCGCCGCCTTCGCCTTCCTCGGTCTGACTGCCCGGCTGCTGCGCGTCGGGATTGCTGCGGGCGAGCAGCAGCAGCCGCGCCGAGGCGAGGTTGAACGTCGGGACGAGAACCTTGCCCTTCTCCGTGTTGTTCAGCAACACGTACACCGCGCCGGAGGGCCTGGCGATGATGATGCCGTCCTCGTTCGGCGGCTTCGGCGCCGGACTCAGCAGGCCCCAGATGAGGAATCCGATAATGCCGACGGCGGCGAGGCAGATCCCGACGACGGTGGCCCGCGAATGGGTCCGCATCGGGTCGTGCAACATCACCGCGTCCTTGCGGACCAGCGCCGACTGCATCCTGCGCAGCACGAAGCGATACGCCTGAACCTGGGACTTCGTAGTCGGTGTTGAAGGCATTCTCGGCTCGCAGCTCTCCCCGTCGCGGTACGGTTCCGGAGGATAGCCGTACGGCAGATGCCGTATGTGGGTTCTCCACCAACACGGTGCGCGAAACCCACGGATGCGGCCGCCGAACGGCAGCCGACAAGGGGAAGAGACTCAGGGGATGTCCGTGACCACTCCTCCGCGACAGGGCAGGAC
>JALZNB010000262.1 GCA_030857905.1 Actinomycetota bacterium | reverse complement strand
GCCCGAAGCCCCGCCCGCGACCGAGGTCGCCGCCGCGGCCGCGTGGGGCCTGGCTCAGGCGCTGGTCCGCTACGAACTGGAGCGCTGGGGGCACTGCGCGGCCGAGACCTGTGACAACTACTTCCTGGACACCTCGACCAACCGGGCCAAGCGCTTCTGCTCGGCCCGCTGCGCCAACCGCGTTCACGTCGCCGCCTTCAGGTCCCGTACCCGGAACTAGTGGCCGAATCAGCTCCCCGGACGCCGCCCGGGTCGGTGAGCACGTACCGGTCGAACCCGAGGCGGACAAGCTGTTCGTAGGCACCCCAGACAGCCGCCGGAACGACCATCGGCACCTGAAACCCGCGGTCCGCGTACACCCGGATTCGTTGCAGGTCGCCCACCATCAGCTCGATCGACCTGCGTTCGGTCGAATCCGGCGCCCGGTAATCGGCGAACGCGACGTCCTGTGTGCTGACGAGCCACTCCGCGTCCGGCCACTGCTTGCCCGCGGTCGCCACCGCGCGCCTGGCCATGTACGGCTTGGTCACCAGGATTCCCCGCCGCACCACGATTCCGGCCTCGTCCAGCAGGGCCCGGCTGCGGGTGATGTTGTCGCCGGTGTTCTCGGCCGTCTCCTCAAGGACCATCGCGACGCGCGGGACACCGTGCCGCTCGGCGATCTCCGCGAAGACGTGGGCCTCGGTGTGCGGCCACGCCTCGGTGACCTTGCCCCGGCCGCCGGAGAACACGACCAGCGGGGCCCAGCCGCCGAACCAGACCTTGACCGCGTGTTCGGCGACGCCGAGGTCGTGGCTGCCCAGGACGAGGATGATGTCGCTGCCGATCAGCGGCGGCGTGAGCCGGAGATAGTCCCAGAGGATCTCGGCGAGCGACCGAGCGTCGGCGGTGACCGGGGCCTCGGTCACCGGTCGAGCCAGATGTATCCGGCGAACCGGCCGGTGACCTTGTTCCGCCGGTAGGAGAACAGGTCGGGGCTCTCGATGGTGCATCGACCGTCGTGCCGGACGTCCTGGACGCCCGCGGCGGCCAACTGGGCCGAGATTCCGGCACGCACGTCGAGTGCGGGCGTGCCCTTCCTGGTCGTCGACCGGGCCGCCGGAAGGACCGCCGCGACCTCGTCGCGCAGTTCGGCGGAGACCTCGTAGCAAAGACCGCAGGCGGTGGGGCCGACCAATGCCACCATCCGGCCCACGTCCGCACCGTGCTCGGCCATCGCACGGACGAGCGCGGGCACGACACCCGCCGCCGTGCCTGCCCGGCCGGAATGCGCACCGCCGACGATGCCCGCGACCGGATCCGCGACCAGCACCGGCGCGCAGTCGGCGACGAGGACACCGAGCGCCAACCCCACCTGATCGGTGAACACCGCGTCCAGCATCGGCGGATCGTCCCCGTAGGGAGCGGTCACGTACGCGACGTCAGCGCTGTGCACCTGACGCATCAACACGACCCGGTCCGGGTCGACGCCGAACTCGACGGCCGTCTTCGCCCGGTTCCGCCGCACCGCGACCGGGTCGTCGCCGACCGCCCCGCCGAGGTTGCGGCTGTCGAACGGGGCCGCGCTGATGCCGCCGAGCCGATCGGTGATCTCGGCCCGCACCCGGTCACCCAGTCTCATCCTGTTGTCTCTCCTCGGTTCTCGCGGTGAGGTCGTCGAACAACCGCTGGACCTGCGCTGCCCTGGCGGCACCCAGTTCCGCGGTCAGCGCGATGGCCTGGCCCGCGTGGTCCAGGGCCGACGGCAGGTCGCCGGTGGCCGTCAGGCAGTGCGCGACCTCGACAAGCGCGGTGACCTTGCCACTCGTGCTGGTGACGTCGTCGCGGAAGACCGCCAGGGATTCCAGTGCGAGCGGAAGCGCTTCGGCCGCCCGCCCGTCCCGACGGATCACCGCGGCGAGTTCGGCGAGCACGCCGCCGACACCGAACAGCACCCGCGTGGTCCGGTAGGTCGCCAACGCGGCACGCAACTCGGCCTCGGCTTGCCGGAACGAGCCGCCGCTCGCTCGCAGCCGGGCGGTCACCCGGCGCACGTCGGCGATCCCGCCCGGGTTGCCGACGGCGGCGAAGATCTCGGTCGCCTCTCGCAGCAGCGGGAACGCTTCTTCGGTGCGACCGGCCAAGTCGAGCGCGGAGGCCATGTTGTTGAGGGTATTGGCCACGCCGCGCTGATCGCCGGTGCCCCGGTAGATCGCCAACGCCTGCGGGTAGCACTCAAGAGCCGCGTCGTAGTCCTTGTGCAGCCGGTGGATGACGCCGATGTTCGCCAGGCTCCGGGCGACGCCGAGGTCGTACCCGAGGTCGCGGTACAACTCCATCGCCTGCCGGTGGTGGTCGAGAGCCGACGAGTAGGAACCTTGGTTGCGGTGCACCATCGCGATCAGATAGTGCGCCTCAGCCTGGCCGAACGCGTCGCCGAGGTCGACGTGCTCGACCAGTGACCGGTGGTGTTCGGCCAGGGCACTGTCGTACCGGCCGTTGCCGCGGTGGCAGAGGCCGACGCGGTTGAGCATGTCCGCGGCAGCGGCCCGCTCCCCGAGTTCGAGGTAGATCTCCCTGGCCCCGAGGAACCCGTCGACGGCCGCGGCGTGGTTCCCCCTGGCGTTGTTGATCTCGGCGATCCGCATCGTCATGTCCGCCGTCGCCTGCCGGTCGTCACCGACACTGGCCTGGCTCAGGCCCAGCGCGTAGTTCTGCCCGGCATCCTTCAACCGGGTGACCAGGCCGAGATAGTGCGCGATGGCGCGGGGAATCCGCCACAGGTAGGGCTGTAGGTCGAACTCGGCCGCCATGTTCCGGCAGGACAACAGGTTGTCCAGTTCGAGGCCGCACCAGTCGATCGCGGCCTGCGCGGACTCCAACGCGGGCACCGGGTCGGGAACCTCCGTGACGCGGTCCCGGACCGGCCGGTGCGGCATGAGGACCGCGTGCGCGGAAAGCGCGGTGTGCAAGTAGAAGTCGAGGGCACGGGCCGTCGCCTGCCTGCGTTCCGAACGGGGATCGGTCTCGCTGGCGCACTCCCGCGCGTACTCGCGCATCAGGTCGTGCATCCGATAGCGGTGCCGCGTGGTCTCCCGGACGAGGCTGTAGTCCACGAGCCGTTCCATCGCGTCCCGGCCGGTCGCGCTGCCCGTGCCACCGAGCGCCACCGCGACCGGAAGGCCGAACTCGCCCGGGGCGTGCAGGCCCAGCCGCCGGAAAACACTCCTCTCCGAATCGCTGAGCCACCGGTATGACAGCTCGAACGCCAGCCGGACGGAGATGTTCTCCACCCGCATCACGGCCAGCCGGGTTCGCTCGTCCCGGAGTTCCGCGGCCATGTCGGCGATCCGCCAACCCGGTGTCGCGCCGAGTCTGGCCGCCACCAGCCTCACCGCCAGCGGCAACTGCCCGCAGAGCCGGACGATCTCGTCGACGGCCGTCGAATCCTCGCTCGCCCGCTGCTCGCCGATGACACTCGTCACCAGCGCGACCGCCGACGCGAAGGGCAACACGTCCAGGGTGCAGGTGAAAATGCCCCGCGTGCGCAGCCCGTCGAGGCGCCTGCGGCCGGTGATCATCACCAGCGACCCGGCCGACCCCGGGAGCAGGTGCTCGATCTGGGCGGTGGACGTCGCGTTGTCCAGCACGACGAGCACTCGCCTGCCGCTGAGTTCGGCCCGCCACACCTCACCCCATTCCGCCACGCTGACCGGTGTCCGCACGGGTGTCGCCTTGAGTGCCGTCAGCAGCCGGGAGATCGCCTGTGCCGGTTCCAGCGGCGGTTCGTCCGCGGAATGCGCCTGTAGGTCGATGAACAGCTGCCCGTCCGGGTAGTCGGCGGCCAACCGATGAGCCCGGTGCACGACGAGGGTGGTCTTGCCGACGCCGGGCATGCCGTCGATCGCGACGACGGCGGTCCGCCGGTCGAGCTGGAGGAGTTCTTCCTGTCGCCCGGTGAAGTCGGTGATCTCGATCGGCAGGGTGTTCGGCGCGGACCGCTCCGCGGCCGGGTGCACCTGGATGGTCACGTCACCGTGCACATCCCGGGCCTGGATCAGGTTCCCCGCAACGGTTCCGCTGCTCGTGTTGTGGTGTGGCTCGCGCTCCGACATCCGCCCCCGCCCGGCATCCGGTCGAGCGATCCACTCTAGCCAGGTGATCATGGGTTGACCAGCGGTCGCGACTCGCCGTTCCGCACGAGAATGCCGAAAGCCTGACCGGACAACGCATCCGGCCAGGCTCACGACTCACACCGATCGTCTCAGTCGGGCAGGCGCGCGCCCGACTTCGCGTCGAACAGGTGCAGCGCGCCGGTCTGCGGACGCAGTCCGAGCCGGTCGCCGCGCTGCCACGGTGACATCCCGGCCGCCCGCACGGTCACCGACTGCGGCGCCTCCCGCTCGTCCACCGACTCGCCGCCGATCTGCGCGGCCTCGGTGGAGCAGTACAGGAACTGGTCGCTGCCCAACTCTTCCACGACTTCGACGGTGGCCCCGATGCCCTCGTCGGCCGAGAGAACCTGCCACCCCTCCGGCCGGATGCCCACCACGACCTGATCGGAGGTCAACGCCGAGCGCTGAGCCGGAGTCAGCGGGATCTCCTCGCCCGCGATCGCCGCCGACTCCCCGCGCACGACGGCGGGGATCAGGTTCATCGCAGGAGATCCGATGAACCCGGCGACGAACAGGTTCACCGGCCGCCCGAACAGCCCGATCGGGCTGTCGCACTGCTGCAGGATGCCGTCCTTGAGCACGGCCACCCGGTCGCCCATGGTCATGGCCTCGACCTGGTCGTGGGTCACGTAGATCGTGGTGACGCCGAGTCGCCGCTGCAGGGACGCGATCTGCGTGCGGGTCTGCACCCGCAGCTTGGCGTCCAGGTTGGACAGCGGCTCGTCCATGCAGAACACCTGCGGCCTGCGCACGATGGCGCGGCCCATGGCGACTCGCTGGCGCTGGCCACCGGAGAGCTTGGCAGGCTTGCGGTCCAGGTAGGGCTCAAGGTCGAGCAGCGCGGCGGCCTCCCGCACCCGCTCCGCGCGTTCCGCCTTCGCCACCTTGGCGATCTTGAGGTGGAAACCGATGTTGTCGGCGACGGTCATGTGCGGGTACAGCGCGTAGTTCTGGAACACCATCGCGATGTCCCGGTCCTTCGGCGGCAGGTTCGTCACGTCCCGCTCGCCGATCCGGATGGCGCCGTCGTCAACCCCCTCCAGCCCCGCCAGCATCCGCAGGGTCGTCGACTTCCCGCAGCCCGACGGCCCGACCAGGACGAGGAATTCGCCGTCGGCGACCTCCAGGTCGAGACCGTCGACCGCGGGCACTGGGTTGCCCTGGTAGTAGCGGGTGGTCCCGTCGAAGGTGACCGTTGCCATTGTCTACTCCTAACCGGCTATTTGCCCGCGCCGAGGGTGAGACCGGTGATGATCCGGCGCGCGAGCAGGATGTAGAGGACCAGCATCGGCAGCACGACGATCGCCACGCCCGCGATCAGGCCGCCGTATTCGGACTGGTAGGACGCGGCCCCGTAGAACGAGAAGAGCGCGCGGGCGAGGGTGAAGTTGGCGTTCTCGTTGAGGAACACGATGGCGAGCAGCGTTTCGTTCCACAGCCCGATGGCGTTGATGATCAGTGCGGTGATCAGGCCGCCCTTGGCCAACGGGAGCATGATCGAGAAGAAGGTGCGCGAGGGCGACGCGCCGTCGATGGCGGCCGCCTCCTCCAGTTCGTCGGGCAGGGACTTGAAGAACCCGGTCATCAGGAACACCGTGAACGGGATCGACAGGGCCACGTAGATGAGGAACATGCCGAACAGGTTGTTGGTGAGGTCGAGCTTCGCCATCCCGATGAACAGCGGGATCACCACGGTCTGAAACGGAATGCCCATGCCGATCGCGATGAAGTTCGTCAGGCCGTTGGTGCCGCGCACCCCGAGCCGGGTCAACGCGTACGCGGCCGGAGCCGACACCAGCACGATCACCACCGCCGACACGGCCACGAGCAGCACGGTCACCACGAACGCGCGACCGAAGCCCGCGTTGTTCCACGCGTAGATGAAGTTGCGGAACGGCTCCCCGCGGGCGATCCACTGCTGGGGCAACGCGAACGGCTTGTTGAAGATCTCGATCGGAGTCTTGAACGCGGCGGCGATCAACCAGTACAGCACCACGATGTTGAGCGCGGTGAACAGCCAGACGAAACCCATCCCGAGCACGCGCAACGGGCTGAACCCCCGTGCGGTCGGCGCCTGCCGCGGCGTGCGCGGCGCCCTGCGCTCGACGACGGGCGCGGTGTCCTTCGCGGACAGGACCCTCTCCTCAGAACTGGATCGTGTCACGACGCATCAACCTCCGCAGCAACACCACGAGCACCGACACAAGCGCGATCATCATCACGGCCGCGGCGCACGCCATGCCGTACTCGGGGCTGCCCTGGGTGCCGAAGGACCGGTCGAAGACGTAGATGCCCAGCGTCCATGCCCGGATCGGCGGCGAATAGGTGCCCGGCCCGGCGAGGACGAACACCAACTCGAATATCTTGATCGCGCCGATCGTCCACAGCACGCCTGCCACCCCGAGGACGTCCCAGGTCAGCGGCAGCGTCACGTTGCGGAACTTCTGCCACGGGGTCGCGCCCGCGATGTCGGCGTCCTCGTAGAGATAGGCCGGGATGCGGTCGACCGCGGCCATCAGGATGGTGATGTAGAAGCCGGAACTGGCCCAGATCAGACACGCGGTGACCACCCAGGTCACGTTCTCCGGCGCCAGAAATTTGACCGCGTCGATCCCCACCGACTCCAGCAGGTAGTTCACCAGACCCTGCCGGTTCGGCCGGAAGATCAGGATGATGCTGAAGAACATGCCCAGCGCGAGCGGCGCGACGATGTTGGGGAAGAACAGGATCGCCCGCACGGTCTTGCCGCCGCGCATGTCCCGCAGCACCATCGTGAACAGGAACGCCAGCACGAACGTGCCGACCCCGCCCGCCACGATGTAGAGCAGCGTGTTGAGGAACGAGTAGCGGAACGAGTCGGACGAGGCCAGCTCGACGAAGTTCGCGCCCGCGTTGAACTGCGGGGTGTCCCCCGCGCCCGCCCACGAGGTGAACGCCAGTACCACTGTCGCGACAGTCGGCACGACCATGAACAGCACATACAGGGTGACCGCTGGCAGGAAGAACGGAAAGAAGAGCCGTCGCTTGCGGGCGACGTGCGCGCCGGAGGCGGGTGAGCGTCGCCCACCCGCCTCCGGCACGTCGACCGAGGTCGTCATCAGCTTGTCGTCTTCCAAAAGTCGATCTGCTTCGCCGCGAGGCCGTCGATGAATTGCTTGGCGGTGATCTTGCCTCGGAGAAGGTCGTTATTCAACGGGTAGAAGACGTTGTCTACCCACTTTCCCGCCGCGAGCCCGTCGAGGCCGTCCATGAAGATCGCGTGCTCCGCGCCGCTGTCCTCCAGCGCGACCTTCACGTCCTTGAGCGAGTCGGGCACGGGGAGATCGGCGCGCGGGGTCAGGTTGTCGGCGACGGCCGGGATGCCGGAGAGGATGTCCTTGTTGAGCATGTAGGCCATGAACGCCTTGGCCGCCTCGGGGTGCTTGGCCTTCGCGGTGACCGCGAACCCGATCGGCAACTGCTCGACGACCTTGTGCGTGGCGCCGTCGGGCATCGGGAACTGGAACGAGCCGTAGGTGATGCCCTTGTCGCCGCCCTGCTTGTTCAGGTACTCGCGGGTCTCACTCGGACCCCAGCTCCCGACGAACAGGTACCCGGCGTCGCCGTCGGCCCAGCGCTGCTGGATCTGCGGGAACTTCGCCGCGTCCCAACCGTCGACGAAGTAGCCGCCCTTGGCCAGCTTCTCCACCAGCTCTGCCGCCTTGAGCAGACCCGGGTCGTTCCACGCCTGACCGGTCTTGTCCATCGCGGCCTTCTCCAGCCCACCCGCGCCGACGTAACGGGCGCCGAGTTGGGTGAAGAAGTAGGCGTTGTAGAAGTTGATGTCGCCATCCTGGGCGACCGCGCCAATGCCGTCGGCCTTCGCCTTGTCGAACAGGCTGAACAGCTCGTCCATGGTCTTGGGCGGCTGAAGGTCCTTGACCAGGTCCTTGTTGTACCACCACGCGTTGCCGAGCAGCTCGTACGGGATCTCGAAGATCTTCCCGTCGGCGCCCTTGTTCTGCGGGATGTCGTAGGAGGTCGCCGGAAGGACGTCCCGGACCTTCTTCTCGCCCTCACCGATCTTGTAGTCGAGCACGTCCTCGACCGACTGGGTGCCGCCCGGCGCGACGATCGCGGCCTTGACCTGGCTGATGTCCTGGTCGAACAGGTCCGGCACGGTGTCGGTGTTGAGCGAGGGGGCGACGTTCTGGGTCAGCAGCTTGCGGCCGAGCCACTGCACGTCGACCTTGACGCCGGTCTTCTCGGTGAAGCACTTGATCGCCTTGGCGAGCACCTTGCCCTGGGGCTCATCGGCGGTCCACATCGACCAGTAGGTGAACTCCTTGTCGGTGGCGGGCTTGGTGCCGACCTCCGGACAGGGCGCGTTGAAGTATTCGTCGACCCCGGGCAGGGTCAGCGCCTCGTTGCCGCCACCCCCGCTCGAACCGGTGTCGCCTCCCCCGCAGCCCGCGAGGACGAGCGAGAACGTCGCCGCCATCGCGACGGCCGCACTCCTGGTCGATCGCATCGATCGCATCGTCACCACCTGATCGGTTTGCCGATGATGCGACGGAATCGCCGCACCTCGTGCGTGTTTGTGCGCAGTTTCGTGTTGCTTCAAACATCTGTCAACACTTCGACGCGCATCGTTCGCACATCGTCGAGTCTCGATTGGTTTATACCACTGAACAGCGGGCCCGATGCCCTTCGTGGACCAAGTCGATATCAGGGTGGATACTCGCCAACGGGCGCGGGCGACTAACAGCCGGGAACAGCCGCCGGATTCAGGTAGGCGTCGATGAGCCAGCCCTTGTCGGACTTGAGAGCCTTCATCGCACCGACACCGCAGCCGGTCAGCTCCACGACGGTGTCACTGTCCTTCACGTTCGACTTCGGCGTGACGTTCCTGCCGAACGCGTCAAGATCCTTGATCTTCGCCGCCGCCTTGGTCGGCACCAGGTCGCAGGGGGCGGTCTCGTACTCGTCCTCGTAGGCGACCGCGCCTTCCTTGGTGAACAGCGCGCACACACCCGGGCCGTCGACCTTGCTCAGCCGGGTCACGAACTCGGCGTAGAGCTTCTCCGGCGACTCCTGCGGGCCGCTGCCGGGCCCACCGGCCTTCGTCGGCGGCGCCGAGGGTTCGGTGGAGGTGGGAGCGGGCGCGGGGGCCTCTGCCGAGCAGCCCGTGGCGAACCCGAGAGCGGCGGTCAGCACGATGATCGACGCCGTACGGCGGAAGGTGAACACGGAGCGCACCGTACCGGGGTCAGCTCACCCGAGCGAGACCTTGACCGAGGCCAGAATCTCGTGGACGGTTCCGCGCGCGGTGAATCCCGCCGCCAGCCGGTGTCCGCCGCCGCCCAGCGCCGTGGCCACGGCCCGGACATCGACCTGGCCGATCGAGCGCAGCGACACCGTCCATGTCCCCGGCGTCAACTCCTTGGCCACCACGGCCACATCGGCTTCGGTGGTGGCGCGGATCAGGTCGATCACGCTGTCCACGTCCTCCGGGCGGACCGTCGCCAACTCGGCCGCGAAAATCGCGGTGTGCACCAAGCCGTGTCCACCTGCGGCGTCCGGTACGAGCTCGACCCGGTCCAAGGCGGTGGAGAGCAGTCGCAGCCAGGCGAACGGGTGTGAGTCGACAAGTTCGCGCGTCAGTCGCTCGGCGTCGACTCCCGCTTCCAGCAGCCGTGCCGCGATGCGGTGGGTATCGGGGGTGGCCCGCCGAAACCCGCTGGTATCGGTGACGACACCGGCGTAGACGCAGCGGGCGATGTCCTCGGTGAGAGGCACACCAAGCTCATCGATGAGTGCCAGGACAAGCACGGCGGTGGCGACGGCCGTGTCGTCCACGAGGTGATCGGTGCCGAATCGGGTGTTGCCGACATGGTGGTCGATCACCAGCACCCGGCCACCGCCGGCGATCGTCGCGTCGACCCGATCGGCGAGCACGCCCAACCTGGCCGCGCTGCCACAATCGAGTGCGACGATCATCGCGGGCCGTGCCGGGATGTCGCCGGGAGCAACCAGTAGCCCGGCCGGGTCCAGTCTGACCAGTGCCTCGGGCGCCACGGCGGGCGAGCCGAACGACACCCGCACGGTCGCCCCCAGCGTCCGCAGCGCCATCCCCAGCGCGAACGCGCTGCCGAGCGCGTCGGCATCCGGGTTGACGTGCGCGAACAGGGTGACATCTGGCGCGGTCTTGAGCAGGTCAGCGGCGTTCGTCAGGTCCGACACGCCCCCCAGCCTCACCGAACGACGCGCCACAGTCCACCCTGTCCGGCCGAAATGACAGATGGGCCGAGACGCCAGCACGACGTCTCGGCCCATCCGGGGCAGTCCTGATCTACTTCTTGTCGTCCTCGTCGTCGTCCTCACGAGGCGCCCGGTACGGATCGGGCTCGCCCGCGTGCTCGGCACCCGAGGCCAGCGCGGCCACCTCGGCGTCCGCCGCCCGCGCACGGGCGAGCAGGTCGTCGATACGACGAGCGTCATCGGGGATGGTGTCCGCGATGAAAGTCAACGTCGGGGTGAACCGGACACCGGTGCCCTGACCAACCCTGGTCCGCAGCACCCCCTTGGCGCTTTCCAGCGCCAGGGCGGCACCCTGGAAGTCCGGCTCGACATCCAGCTTCTCGCCGAGGACCGTGTAGTAGATCGTGGCGTCGTGCAGGTCGGCGGTGACTTTCGTGTCCGTGATGGTCACGAAGGCCACCCGTGGGTCCTTGACCTCGTGTTCCAAGGCGGAGGCCACGATTTGGGAGATGCGCTTCGCCAGTTTGCGAGCGCGGGGTGCGTCGGCCACGACGCTCCTTCTTTCTTGGTTTGACGTCTTTCGTGACGAGAATCAGTCGTCGTCCGGACCCAGCACCCGGTGCCGGGCGGACAACAGTTGCAGTTCCGGGCGTCCGGTGACCAGCCGCTCGCAGGCGTCCAGCACATCCCGGACATGGGTGAGGTCCGCGGCGACCGCGGCCACCCCGATCAACGCCCTGCGGTGCAGGTCGAGATGACCCGCCTCGGCGACGGACACCTCGAACTTGCGCCGCAACTCGGCGACGACCGGACGAACCGCCGACCGCTTCTCCTTGAGGGAATGGACATCACCGAGCAGGATGTCCAACTCCAGGGCACCGACGTACACCAGGCATCACCACGTGGGCTCAAGGGCCCGGGGTGCCCGCACTCGGCGGACACCCCGGAACCACTCTTCATCAGCTACGCGGCTTCTCGCGCATCTCGTAGGTCTCGATCGTGTCGCCGACCCGAAGGTCGTTGTAGGTCCCCAGGGTGAGACCACACTCGAAGCCCTCGCGGACCTCGGTGGCGTCATCCTTGAACCGACGCAGCGAGCTGATCGGCAGACCCTCCTGAACCACGACGCTGTCGCGGATCAAGCGGGCCTTGGTGTTGCGCCGGATCTCGCCGGACATCACCAGGCAACCGGCGATCGTGCCGACCTTCGACGAACGGAAGACGTCGCGAACCTCGGCGCGGCCGAGCTCGACCTCCTCGTAGATCGGCTTGAGCATGCCCTTGAGGGCCTGCTCGATCTCGTCGATGGCCGAGTAGATCACCGAGTAGTAGCGGACATCGATGCCCTCGCGGTTGGCCAGCTCGGTGGCTTTGCCCTCCGCGCGGACGTTGAAGCCGATCACGATGACGTTGTCCGCGATGGCGAGGTTGATGTCGCCCTCGGTGATGCCACCCACGCCGCGGTGGATGACGCGGAGCTCGACCTCGTCGCCAACGTCGATCTTCGTGAGCGCGTCCTCGAGTGCCTCGACGGTACCGGAGTTGTCACCCTTGATGATCAGGTTGAGCTGGCTGGTCTCCTTCAGCGCGGCATCGAGGTCCTCAAGGCTGATGCGCTTGCGCTTCTGGGCGTTCTGCGCCGCGCGGTTGCGGGCGGCCCGGCGCTCGGCGATCTGCCGTGCGGTCCGGTCCTCCTCGACCACGAGGAACGTGTCACCCGCGCCAGGCACGGAGGTGAACCCGATGACCTGCACCGGACGCGACGGAGTCGCCTCGGTGATGTCGTCGTTGTACTCGTCCACCATGCGCCGGACCCGGCCGTAGGCGTCACCGGCGACGATCGAGTCACCGACGCGCAGCGTGCCGCGCTGCACCAGCACCGTGGCCACCGGACCGCGACCGCGGTCGAGGTGTGCCTCGATGGCCACGCCCTGGGCTTCCATCTCCGGGTTGGCCCGCAGATCCAGCGCCGCGTCCGCGGTGAGCAGGATGGCCTCGAGCAGCCCGTCGATGTTGATCGCCTCGCGCGCCGAGATGTCGACGAACATGGTGTCGCCGCCATACTCCTCGGCGACCAGCCCGTACTCGGTGAGCTGCTGGCGGATCTTCTGCGGGTTCGCACCCTCTTTGTCGATCTTGTTGACCGCGACCACGATCGGCACCTGGGCCGCCTGGGCGTGGTTGATCGCCTCCACCGTCTGGGGCATGACACCGTCGTCCGCGGCGATGACGATCACCGCGATGTCGGTGGCCTGCGCACCACGGGCCCGCATGGCGGTGAACGCCTCGTGGCCCGGGGTGTCGATGAAGGTGATCAGGCGCTCGTTGCCCTGCAGCGCGGTGGTCACCTGGTAGGCGCCGATGTGCTGGGTGATGCCACCGGCCTCGCCCTCGTGCACCTTCGCCTTGCGGATCGTGTCGAGCAGGCGGGTCTTGCCGTGGTCGACGTGACCCATGACGGTCACGACCGGCGGGCGGGCCTCGAGATCGTCCTCGCCACCGGCGTCCTCGCCGTAGCTGATCTTGAACGAGTCGAGCAGCTCGCGGTCTTCCTCCTCGGGACTGACCACCTGGACGTGGTAGTTCATCTCCGAGCCGAGCAGCTCAAGGATCTCGTCGGTCACCGACTGGGTGGCCGTGACCATCTCCCCGAGGTGGAACAACACCTGTACCAGCGATGCCGGGTTGGCGTTGATCTTGTCGGCGAAATCGGTCAGCGACGCGCCGCGGGCGAGCCGGATCGTCTCGCCGTTGCCCTTGGGCAGCCGGACACCGCCGACGCTGGGCGCCTGCATGTTGTCCATGTACTCCTGGCGCTTCTGCCGCTTGGACTTGCGTCCACGCCGCGAAGGTCCACCAGGACGGCCGAAGGC
>JALZNB010000241.1 GCA_030857905.1 Actinomycetota bacterium | reverse complement strand
AAGCTTGACCGCGTCGACGGCAGCGCCACTGTGCGCGCACAGTCGGGCAAGGTGGCCGCGATGGATGTGGGGGGCGCCACGGATATCGAGGTGACGTCGGGGGACGTTGACGTGCGGCTGACGGAGGCGGCTGATGTGAAGGCCCGCACCGAGAGCGGTGACGTCCAGGTGATCGTGCCGCTGGGTCGGTACAAGGTGACCGCGTCGACCGACAGCGGCGACGTAGAGAACGCTGTCACCGCGGACTCGGCGGGTGCCCACTCGATCGATCTGTCCGCGACCAGCGGAGACGTCACGGTCCGATACGCGTGACCGCCGCCGGGATCCCCCACGAGCGCGCGGACGCGGCGCGCAACCGCAGACGCATCCTGGCCGCCGCTCGCGGGTTGTTCACCCAGCGGGGTGTCGACCGGGTCACCATGGACCAGGTCGCCGCGGCGGCGGGTGTCGGCAAGGGCACCCTGTTCCGTCGGTTCGGCGACAAGTCGGGCCTCGCGGTGGCCCTGCTGAACGAGGGCGAGAGCGATCTGCGGGCCAGGGTCAGCCAGGGCGCTGCTCCGCTGGGGCCGGGCGCGGACCCGGTCGATCGGCTGCTCGCGTTCTTCGACGCGTACCTGACTTTCCTCGCCGAGCACCTCGATCTCGTGCATCTCGCCGAGACGTCGAGACCGGGCATTCGCTACCGGATCGGCACCTACCGGTTCTGGCACGAGCACGTCAGCGGTCTGATCGATGAGGCGGGCGCGACGCAAGATCCAGACGCGTTGGCGCACGTTCTTCTCGCGCCGGTGGCTGCGGACCTGCAGCGGGCCGTGCGTGACGAGGTCGCTCCCGCGCGGATGCGCTCGACCGTGTTGCACCTGGTCGGTGCCGCGATTCGGTGATTGCGGTCACCTCAGGAACATCGGGACCCGTGGGCTCGTTGTCACGGCAGAAAGGTTGAGCGGGTACGGCTCAAGTTGGAAAACTGAGTCCGGTAGGCTCAACTTGCACGGCATCCCAAAGACAGAACTTCAGCAGGAGGAACGAACATGGCGCGAGCGGTCGGCATCGACCTGGGGACGACCAACTCTGTCGTCGCCGTCCTCGAAGGCGGTGAACCGACGGTCATCGCCAACTCGGAGGGCTCCCGGACCACCCCGTCCATCGTGGCGTTCGCCAAGAACGGCGAAGTGCTGGTCGGTCAGCCCGCCAAGAACCAGGCCGTCACCAACGTGGACCGCACGGTCCGCTCGGTGAAGCGACACATCGGCACCGACTGGTCGCAGGAGATCGACGGCAAGGGCTACACCGCGCAGGAGATCAGCGCCCGCGTGCTGATGAAGCTCAAGCGCGACGCCGAGGCCTACCTCGGGGAGACGATCACCGACGCGGTGATCACCGTCCCGGCCTACTTCGAGGACGCACAGCGCCAGGCCACCAAGGAAGCGGGCCAGATCGCGGGCCTGAACGTGCTGCGGATCGTGAACGAGCCGACCGCGGCCGCCCTGGCCTACGGCCTGGACAAGGGCTCCAAGGAGCAGACGATCCTGGTCTTCGACCTCGGCGGCGGCACGTTCGACGTGTCCCTGCTGGAGATCGGCGACGGCGTCGTCGAGGTCCGCGCGACCTCCGGCGACAACCACCTCGGTGGCGACGACTGGGACCAGCGCATCGTCGACTGGCTGGTGGAGAAGTTCAAGAGCTCCAGCGGCATCGACCTCACCAAGGACAAGATGGCGCTGCAGCGCATCCGTGAGGCCTCGGAGAAGGCGAAGATCGAGCTGTCCAGCTCGAACAGCGCCAACATCAACCTGCCCTACATCACCGTCGACTCGGACAAGAACCCGCTGTTCCTCGACGAGAACCTCACCCGCGCCGAGTTCCAGCGCATCACCTCCGACCTGCTCGACCGCACCAGGGCCCCGTTCAACAACGTGGTCAAGGACGCGGGCGTGCCGGTCGGCGAGATCGACCACGTCGTGCTCGTGGGCGGTTCCACCCGGATGCCCGCCGTCGCCGAACTGGTCAAGGAACTGACCGGCGGCCGCGAGGCCAACAAGGGCGTCAACCCGGACGAGGTCGTCGCCGTCGGCGCCGCGCTGCAGGCCGGTGTGCTCAAGGGCGAGGTCAAGGACGTCCTGCTGCTCGACGTCACGCCGCTCTCGCTCGGCATCGAGACCAAGGGCGGGGTGTTCACCAAGCTCATCGAGCGCAACACCACCATCCCGACCAAGCGCTCGGAGATCTTCTCCACCGCCGACGACAACCAGACCACCGTCGGCATCCAGGTGTTCCAGGGTGAGCGCGACTTCGCCTCCGACAACAAGAAGCTCGGCACCTTCGACCTGACCGGCCTGCCGCCCGCCCCGCGTGGCGTGCCGCAGATCGAGGTCACCTTCGACATCGACGCGAACGGCATCGTCCACGTCAGCGCGAAGGACCTCGGCACGGGCAAGGTCCAGTCGATGACCATCACCGGCGGCTCCGCGCTGCCGAAGGAGGACATCGACCGGATGGTCAAGGACGCCGAGGCGCACGCCGACGAGGACAAGGCGCGTCGCGACGAGGCCGAGGTCCGCAACCAGGCCGAGACGCTCGTCTACCAGACGGAGAAGTTCGTCAAGGACAACGACGAGAAGATCCCGGCCGAGGCCAAGGAGAAGGTCGACGCGGCGGTGATGGAGGCCAACACCGCGCTGGCGGGCACCGACATCGCGGCGATCAAGGCGGCGATCGAGAAGCTCGCGACCGAGTCGCAGACCATGGGCGCCGCGCTCTACGCCAACACCGGCGCGGAGGGTGGTGCCGACGGCGGCGAGTCCACCGGGTCCGATGCCAAGTCGGACGGTGCCGAGGACGTTGTCGACGCCGAGATCGTGGACGAGGACAAGGACAAGGACAAGAAGTGACTGATCAGCCCACCGCCGAGAACTCAGGCGAAGACCCTCGGGTCGTGGTGCGCGATCTGCGCCGGATCGACACCGAAGGGCAGGCCCCACCGATCGACCAGGAAGAGCAGGCCGGACCGGTGGACGGCTCGTCGACCGCCGAGTCCTCCGGCAAGCACGCGGCGGCCGAGCCGGTCGAGGACGCCCTCGACGTGCTGGGTGAACTGCAGGCCCAGCTCGACGAGCGCACCGCCGACCTGCAGCGTCTGCAGGCCGAGTACGCCAACTACCGCAAGCGCGTCGACCGCGACCGCGAGGCCGTCGTGTCGGGGGCCAAGGCCCATCTGGTCACCGATCTGCTGTCCGTCCTCGACGACATCGAGCGCGCGGGCGTCCACGGCGACCTGACCGGCGCGTTCAAGGCGGTGGCCGAGAAGCTGGTCGCCTCGTTGCAGCGTTCGGGTCTCGAATCGTTCGGCCACGAGGGCGAACCGTTCGACCCGTCGGTGCACGAGGCCGTGCAGCACAGCACGTCGCCGGATGTCGACGGACCGACGGTCACCGGCGTCTTGCGCCGCGGCTACCGGTTCGGAGATCGTGTGGTGCGGCCCGCGATGGTCGCGGTGACCGACGCCGACTCGACCCCGGCACCGGTCGTCGATGCCGAGCCAGGCCAGGAAGACCGACAGAACTGAGCGAAAGGAGGGGACGTCCGGTGAGTGCCAGGGACTGGATAGACAAGGACTTCTATCGCGAGTTGGGCGTCACCTCCGGCGCTTCGGACGCGGAGATCAAGAAGGCGTACCGCAAGCTCGCCCGCGAGCTGCACCCGGACGCCAACCCGGGCAACGCCGACGCCGAGGCCCGCTTCAAGGCGGTGTCCGAGGCGTACGGCGTGCTCGGCGACCCGGACAAGCACAAGCAGTACGACGAAGCCAGGTCGATGTTCGGCTCCGGTATCCGGCCGGGCGGCTTCGGCGGTGGTGCCGGCGCTGACTTCGGCGACATGTTCGGCCAGGGCTCGGGCGGCCAACCCGGCTTCGGCGGCGGCGGTTTCAGCGACCTCCTCGGCAACCTGTTCAACCGGGGTCGGGGCGGCGCGGCGACGGGTACCCGGCCACGCCGGGGTGCCGACGTCGAGACCGAGGTCCGTCTCGCTTTCGTCGAGGCGGTCACCGGAGCCACCGTGCCGCTGCGGCTCTCCAGTCCGTCCACGTGCGACACCTGCCACGGCTCGGGTGCCCGCCCCGGCACCGCGCCCAAGGTGTGCGGGGGTTGTGGTGGCGCGGGTCTGGTCAGCCGCAGCCAGGGCGCCTTCGCCTTCAGCGAGCCCTGCCGCGACTGCCGGGGCACCGGCCGCATCATCGAGGACCCGTGCCAGGACTGCGGCGGTGAGGGGGTCAGCACGAAGACCCGCACGCTCACCGTGCGTATCCCGGCGGGCGTCGAAGACGATCAACGCATCAGACTCGCGAGCCAGGGCGAACCCGGCCGCAACGGCGCATCGGCGGGAGACCTGTACGTGCGAGTCCACGTCACGCCGCACCAGGTTTTCGGCCGCACCGGCGATGACCTGACGTTGAAGGTGCCGGTCACCTTCGCCGAACTCGCCCTCGGCACCACCCTGACCGTCCCGACCCTCGACTCGACCGTCACCCTGCGCGTCGCCGCGGGCACGACGTCCGGCCGGGTGCTGCGGGTCAGGGGCAAGGGCGTCGCCAAGCGCGACGGCAAGGTCGGCGACCTGCTCGTCACCCTCCAGGTGGCGGTGCCCGCGTCCCTGAGCGACGAGGCCAGGGCCGCGCTTGAGGTATTCGCGACCGCCACCGCGGACCATGATCCACGCCCCGACCTGACGGCGTTGGTGGAGAAGGCGAAGCCATGACCCCCGCAGGGGTGTGGCTGGAGGAGGTGCGGTCGTGAACCCGTTCCCACCCGGTACCGACGAGGACACGCCGATGTTCGTGATCTCGATCGCCGCGCAACTCGCGGGCCTGCACGCCCAGACCCTGCGCAGCTACGACCGTCTCGGCCTGGTCTCCCCCGGCCGCACCTCGGGCGGCGGCCGCCGCTACTCGATGCGCGACGTCGCCCTGCTCCGCGAAGTCCAACGACTGTCCCAAGAGGACGGTGTCAACCTGGCGGGCATCAAGCGCATCATCGACCTGGAGAACCAGGTCGACGCCCTGCGCTCGCGGATCGCCGACCTGACCGAGGAACTGGCGAACGCGTACGCCTCGGCAGAACAGGCGGCGGCGGCCATCCACAAGTCCTACCGCCACGAACTCGTCCCGTTCCGCCAACAGACCGCACTGGTCGTGTGGCGCCCCCAGAAGCGCTGACCACCGGGCGTGTGATCACCGATATCGCTTGGTGACTGTCCCGCCCGTCACCTGATCGATCAGCCGGGGCGCGGCTACTCGATCACCCTGCCAGCGGCAGTGGCTGTAGGCGCGACCGAGCCCTTCACCGGCCTGCCGGGCTTCCGCAGCCCGCTTGAGAGCGCTCCCGCCTCATCGTGACTGGTCGACGGGAGACTTCCGTCGACCAGTGCCGCCTGTCAGTCCAGCGTGAACGGGTCGTAGGTGATGCGGTCCAGTGGTGTGCCCGCGACCAGCATCCGCGACACGGTCGACCGGATCATGCCCGGCGAGCCCGCCACCAGCACGTCCCGGTCTTCCCAGGCCCCGTATCGGGTCACCACGTCCGCCAGCGTCCCGTGTTCGAACCCGGCGGTGTCGGTTTCCAGCACCGGCACGACGGTCAGCCACGGGTTCACCGCGGCCAGATCGAGCAGGTAGTCGACGTCGTACAGGTCCGTGCTCTCGCGGCCGCCGTAGAACAGGTGCACGTGCGGGTTTTCCCCCCAGTGCGACAGGTTCTCCACGATGGCGCGCATCGGCGCGATGCCGGTGCCGCCTGCCACCATCAGCACGTCCGGCCCGTTGCGTTCGACACCGATCCGGCCCATCGGGGGCCCGAGGCGCCAGACGTCGCCGTGTCGCGCGTGGCCGACGATGGACCGGCTGACCCAGCCGCCTTCGACGCCGCGGATGTGGAACTCGATCACGTCGTCGTCGCGTGGGGCGTTGGCGGGGGTGAAGTACCGCCAGAGGCGGGGCCGCTGGGGTACCTCGACGCTCAGGTACTGGCCGGGCGAGTAGGGCAGCGGGTAGTCGGTCCGCACCCGCACGACGGCGAGGTCCCACGAGATGCGGCGGTGCTCGATGATCTCGGCCGCCCACGACGCGGGGCCGGTGTCGGCGGCCGCCGCTTCGAGCATCGCGCGGGCCATGATCGTGTAGGCCTCGGCCCAGGCGCGTTCGACCTCGCGGGTCCATGCCGCGCCCGAGAACTTCTTGACCGCCGAGATTAGCGACATGCCTACGGCTTCGTAGTGCGAGCTGACCACGCCGAACTTGCGGTGGTCGCGACCGAGTTGCTTGAGGAACGGCACCAGGTCGTCTGGGCGGTCCACCATCTGCACGACGTGCACGAGGGCGCGCAGCAGCCGGGACCGCTGCACCTCCATGTTCGCCGGGAACATCTCGCGGGTGGCTGGCGCGATGCTGAACAACATCCCGTAGAAGAACTGGGCGACTTGGTCGGCGCGCGGTTCTACGACCGCGAAGCTCTCCCGGACGAGTCGGACCATCACCGATACGGAGAGGGGGGACTCAAGCCGGGGTTGCGAGGCCGCAATGGGGCTTAAGCGTGCGTTGGCTGTCATGGTCGGGGTGCTGACTCCGCCTTTCATGTGCCGTCTGGCTGCACCACGGTATATGAGCGTCTGTCCCCCGACAGAGTGGACAGTAACCCTGTCTTGAGATCTTTACTGCCCCTACGCCATTTTCGTGCGTGCTCTGTTGACGCTGCGTAGTTGACTATCCGCCTAACGAGGGACATCCGAAGTGTCGGCTTCGTGCGGACCGGTGAAGCATGAAACTGTGTCCGGCGTGTCCCCAGCGCTGTTGCCACCCACCGGTACCGCCTCGGCCGATCTACTGATGTTGGAGTTCTCTGAACCATCACCCGCCGCCGCGCCCATCACCCCGCGCGAGTACCCGGCCGATCCGCTGACCGACGGCACCGAGGACGAGCTGCCCGGCTCGCGCGGGGAGCATCTGCTCCAGTGTGCCTACGACACCCGTGCCAGGGCCAAGCGGTTCTACGACGACCAGGTGCTCGATCGGCTCAACGACCACATGGTCGAGTTCGTCGGCCGGATGGAATTGGCCTTCGTGGCGACGTCCGACGCGGACGGCGAGTGCGACTCGTCGCTGCGCGCGGGCCCGCCCGGGTTCATCCAGGTGCTCGACAACCGCCACATCGCCTATCCCGAGTACCGGGGCAACGGCGTGCTGGCCAGCCTCGGCAACATCAGCGAGAACCCGCATGTCGGCATCCTGATGGTCGACTTCGTCCGAGACGTCATCGGGCTGCACATCAACGGCAGGGCGAGCATCGTCGAGGACATCGAGATGCGGACCCGATACGACAATCTGCCGGTGGAGTTCGCTCGCGGCCGAACCCCGGAGCGATGGGTGTTGGTGCAGGTGGAGGAGGCCTACGTGCACTGCCGCAAGCACATCCCGATGATGCAGACGCTGGAGCGCAGCCGGTCGTGGGGCACTGACGATGTCAAGCGCAAGGGTGGGGACTACTTCGAGGTCAAACGCGCGCTGCACGCCTCGGCCAGGTAACGGGTACCGAAGTACCCTGCTCCCGCCTGAGATGTCCGGTTAGCGTGCACCGGACACGGGTGTGACGGAGGGACGCGGGTGATCGAGCGCAGTCGGGGCGCGGAGCCGAGTGATGAGCGCGAGAGCGCCGCGCAGGATCTGGAGCGGGAGCTGTCGAAGCTCTTCGGTCGCGCGCGGAGCCTGTCCTTGTCGCTGGCGGCCAAGGTGCATCCTGGCCTGGACGGCGCCTCGTACACGTTGTTGCTCCACCTCAGTGACATCGGCCCGGTGCGCGCCGCCGACGTCGTGGAGCGCACCGGGCTCGACAAGTCGACCGTGAGCAGGCAGATCGCCCGGTTGGAGGAGCTGGAACTGGTCGAGCGGGTGGCGGACGCGCACGATGGCCGGGCCAGGATCGTCCAGCTCACCTCGACGGGGACCGCCCGGCTCACCGAGGTCCGAACGGATCGCCGTAGGCAGTTGCGGCAGAGCTTCACCCAGTGGTCCACGGCCGATATCGAGGACTTCTCGCGGTTGTTGGCCAGGCTGAACAGCGATCTCTGATCCGATCCGCCCCATCCCCACCTGTGGATGAACGCTGGTCCCGACCACGAATGGTCACCGGTGTGCCGCGCCTACCACCCACATGGCGGATTCCTCGTTCGGGTGAGGCCGGTTGTGGACAGGTCTGTCCACCGACCTGTGGATGAATACCAGGGCATTGTGGATAACTGCGTTATAGCTGTGGACAAACCCTTGCGACATGTGGGTGATGCGCTGGTCGGGTTAACCCGACCGGGGGAGGGCACCTCGCGTGTGTAGTTCGTCGCGCGGTGTTCACTGAGCGCAGGCGCAGTGGCGGATATCACATTCGCCACAGGGTTGAGCGGAACACGCTCAACTTGTCGGACGTTAAGTCATCGTGCCGCCGCACCACACGATCAGAAGGTGAGTGATGGACGCGTTCAACCCGACGACCAAGACCCAGCAGGCCATTTCCGGCGCCGCGCAGGCGGCGTCCACCGCGGGCAACCCGGACATTCGCGCGGTCCATCTCCTTGGCGCGCTGCTCGCTCAGGGTGACGGTCTCGCCGCACCCCTACTTACCGCCGTAGGGGCCGACCCGACGACCGTCCGCAAGGAACTGGAGCCGCTGCACCGCGCCCTCCCCTCGGCCACCGGCGCGACCGTCTCCTCCCCGCAGCTCTCCCAGCCCGCGCTGCGCGCGATCACGCACGCGCAGAAGCTCGCCACCGAGATGGGTGACGAGTACGTCTCCACCGAGCACCTGCTTGTCGGCCTCGCGGCCGAGGGCGGCGACGTCGCCGACGTCCTCAACCGCCACGGTGCGACGCCCGACGCGCTCCGCGAGGCGTTCACCAAGGTCAGAGGTTCCGCGCGGGTGTCGAGTCCCGACCCGGAGACCACCTACCAGGCGCTGGAGAAGTACGGCGTCGACCTGACCGAGCGCGCCCGCAAGGGCGAACTCGACCCGGTGATCGGCCGCGACGCCGAGATCCGGCGGGTCGTGCAGGTGCTGTCCCGGCGCACCAAGAACAACCCGGTGCTCATCGGCGAGCCCGGCGTGGGCAAGACCGCGATCGTCGAGGGCCTCGCCCAGCGGATCATCGCCGGTGACGTGCCCGAGTCGCTGCGCGGCAAACGCGTCGTCGGTCTCGACCTCGGCTCGATGGTGGCGGGCGCGAAGTTCCGCGGCGAGTTCGAGGAACGGCTCAAGGCGGTCCTCAAGGAGATCACCGACTCGGCCGGTCAGGTGGTCACCTTCATCGACGAGCTGCACACGATCGTCGGCGCCGGGGCCACCGGCGAAGGGGCGATGGACGCGAGCAACATGATCAAGCCCATGCTGGCCCGAGGTGAGCTGCGCATGGTCGGCGCGACGACCTTGGACGAATACCGCCAGTACATCGAGAAGGACCCGGCGCTGGAGCGGCGCTTCCAGCAGGTGCTCGTCGGCGAACCGTCCGTCGAGGACACCATCGGCATCCTGCGTGGACTCAAGGAGCGCTACGAGGTCCACCACGGCGTGCGGATCACCGACACCGCGCTGGTCGCCGCCGCCACCCTGTCCGACCGCTACATCACCGCCCGCTTCCTGCCGGACAAGGCCATCGACCTCGTCGACGAGGCCGCGTCCCGCCTCCGCATGGAGATCGACTCCCGTCCGGTCGAGATCGACGAGGTCGAACGCGCGGTCCGCCGCCTGGAGATCGAGGAGATGGCGCTGTCCAAGGAGGACGACGCGGCGTCGAGAGACCGGTTGTCCGCGTTGCGCGCCGAGCTGGCCGAGAAGCACGAGACGCTCTCGGCGCTGACGGCCCGCTGGCAGAACGAGAAGGGTTCGATCGACAAGGTCCGCGAACTCAAGGAACAGCTCGAATCGTTGCGCGGCGAGTCCGAGCGCGCCGAGCGCGACGGCGACCTCGGCCGGGCCGCCGAGCTGCGCTACGGCCGCATCCCGGCGCTGGAGAAAGACCTCACCGCTGCCGAGGCCGCCACCGGCGCGCAGCCGGGCGAGCAGGTGATGTTGAAGGAGGAAGTGGGTCCCGACGACGTCGCCGAGGTCGTGTCGGCGTGGACCGGCATCCCCGCGGGTCGCATGCTCGAAGGCGAGACGCACAAGCTGCTGCGCATGGAGGACGCGCTCGCCTCGCGGGTCGTCGGCCAGGCCGAGGCCGTGCGCGTGGTGTCCGACGCCGTCCGCAGGGCGCGCGCGGGCGTCGCCGACCCGGACCGCCCGACCGGCTCGTTCCTGTTCCTCGGCCCGACCGGGGTCGGCAA
>JALZNB010000239.1 GCA_030857905.1 Actinomycetota bacterium | reverse complement strand
GGCCGATAGTGCGACATCCGCGCGGCACGATCGCCGCCGACCTCGGTGATCCGTTGCTTCAGGCATGGCAACTGGCCTGGCAGCACCACTTCCTCACCACGGATTCCGGGTTCTGGACAGCCAACTTCTTCCATCCGTCGACCAATTCGGTCGCATTCACCGACACATTGCTCGGGTACCTGCCATTGAGCCTGTTCGGCGAAGGGCCGGTCGCGGCGGTCCTGCGGTACAACATCGCGTTCGTGTTCGCCTGCGCGCTGGCCTTCATCGGTGCCTACGCCCTGGTTCGGCAGCTCGGCTCCAACTGGCAGGGCGCCGCGCTCGCGGGTGTCGTGTTCGCGTGGGCGCCATGGCGACTGGCGCACGACAGCCACCTCAACATCCTCTCGACCGGCGGTATCGCATTGGCGCTGTTCGCCTTGGCGCGAGGTCACGGTTACACGTTGCGCACCGGCTTCCAGCGCGACCTCGCTCGACCAGGCTGGATCATCGCGGGCTGGCTGATCGCCTGTTGGCAGATCAGCCTCGGCTTCGCGACCGGTCTGGCGTTCGCCTACGTCCTCGGGATCGTGTGCCTGACCGCGGCCTTGTGCCTGCTGTTCCGCCGAATCACCCTCGGCCGACGCCTGATCACTGTCAACGCGATCGGTGGTGCCGTGTTCCTCACGGTTACCTACCTTTTCGCACGGCCCTATTTGCACGTCGCCGACCAGTACGGCTTCAGCCGGTCGCTGGATGAGTTGAGGTACTTCTCGCCGCCGCCGGAGGGGCTGGTGGCGGTGACGGACCGCTCGTGGCTCTGGCAGGGAACGGTGTTCGACCAGGACTTCCCGGACGTGCTGGAGAAGGCGGTATTTCCCGGCCTGACCATCACCATTCTGGCCCTGGTCGGCATCTTCTTCAGCGCGTGGCCACGGAGAATCCGCTTTGGCTTGGCCTTCGCGGCCGTCCTCACCACCATCCTCTCCCTGGGCCCGCACTTCTTCGGCGGCTCGTTCACTTACCTCCTGCTGTGGGAGTACCTCCCGGGTTGGAACGGGATGCGGACCCCGGGCAGGCTCGTCCTCTGGGTCATCCTCATCATGACGGTCCTGGCCGCAGGTGCTATCACCAAGATGGCCCAGGAATGGCGAGCCTGGGGCCGTGAACTCGGCGCGCTGACCACGGCCGCGCTCGCGGTTCCGGCGCTGTTCGCCCTGGCGGAAGGATTTCCGGATCGGCCCTACGTCACCGTGCCCGCGGTGCCCGTGGCCCTGGCCGAGCAGTTCGATCAGGCGCGAGGAGCGATCGCGGTCCTGCCCATGTCCCCCCTGGCGAACCTGCGATACCTCTACTGGTCCACTGACGGCTTCCCGCCTCTGGTCAACGGAGAATCGGGCTGGCATCCGCCGCCGTATCTCGAGATGGCGGACGCGACCACCGGTTTCCCCAACCAGCACAGCGTCGAGCTGCTGCGGAGGAACGGTGTCAGCGTCGTGGTCGCGCTCCGCGCGGACATCAGGGGCACGCCCTACGAGACCGCTGTGCTGCGGCCCGTCTCCGGGCTCGGCATCACGAAGGTGGAACACCCGGACGCGGTCGTCTTCATCCTCGACGAGCGGTAGCCGCCCCGAACCTCGGCACACCCACTACCCTGGCCAGGTGATCTCGTACGCCCAGAACGCCGAGGACGTGGTGCTCGCCAGGTTGTTCGCCGACCGGGCCACGGGCCGATACGTCGACATAGGGGCTGGGCACCCGGAGTCCGATTCGGTCACCAAGCACTTCCACGATCTCGGGTGGCGTGGGATCAACATCGAGCCGAACCCCGAGATGGCCGGGAGACTGCGCGCCGCACGTCCTGACGACGTCACGCTGTCCGTGGCTGTCGGCGCGGCGGCAGGCACCGCGACGTTGCATGTCCTGCCCGAGAACTGGGGACGCTCCACCCTCGACGCCGACCTGGCCAGGCGCTATCGCGATGATGACGGCTGGGTCTCGGAGAAGATCGACGTCACGGTGATCACTCTCGCCGAGTTGCTCGACGCCCACCCCGGCCCGGTCGACTTCCTCAAGATCGATGTCGAGGGCGCGGAACGTGACGTGATCGCCGGTGGCGAGTGGGACCGTCATCGTCCGAGGGTGGTCGTGGTCGAGGCGACCGAGCCGGGAGCGCCCATCGCCTCGCACCAGGCGTGGGAACCGATTCTTCTCGACGTGGGCTACCGATGCGCGCTGTTCGACGGCCTCAACCGCTTCTACGCCGAGCGAAGCGACGATGAAGCGTTGTCCCTGCTCGCGGCGCCCGCCAACGTTTTCGACGATTTCGAGCGCTACACCGATCGAGTGCGGCTGGAGGCCGCTCATCACTCCTGGAACCAGGAGCACGCCCAGGACCGGGCGGCCGAGGTCGGATACGTCCGCAGACTCGATGAAGCCCTGCGACAGGCCGAACATCGGTGCGCGCAGGAAGCGCTGCGATGCGAACGACTTCAGCGAACCCTCGACGAGCTCGACCGGGAAGCCGAGAAGGCGGCGCGATACACGGTCGCGCTGGAGAACCGGGTCAACGAACTGGACCAGGACCACCTTCGCCACGTCGAGCACATCGCGACGTTGGAGCGGAAGCTGGCGGCGCGCGGTTGACAGTCAGTCTTTGCCGATGATGTAGGTGTAACTGTCCCACTCGGCGCCGGGCTGGTCATCGGGAATCGCTGCCAGCACAGTGCATCCCGCGTGTGCCAACAGTGCGCGCACCAGTTCGGGTGCCATGGCGAACATCTCCATCTGGGCTGGAGTGTCGAGTTCGGGCAGCGACGTCTCGGTGCCGCCCTCGGTCACCGCGGGAGCGGGTATGACATCGACAGGCATCCGCGCTGTATCGCTGCCAACCTGGCCCCACCAGGCCACGGACTCCTGAACGAGGTCGAGTTCCAGCTCATAGCTGCCCGCCACGTCCGGGGCGGTGATCCACAGGTCGATGTGGACGGTGCTGCCGGGGGCCACCGCGCGAGGCAGTTCGCCGCGACCGTCGTCGACGACGACCATGTCGCCGTCCTTGCGCCAGTGGTTTCCGACGCGAATGCCCCGGCTCACCGGCCATTGCTCCGTGCCGCGGTTGGTGATCGACACCGGCACCGAATGCCCGCTCCGGCACGACATGGTCGACGGGAACTCGCCGATGGTCAACTCGGCGCGCATGGCGCTTTCCGGCAAGGCCGGTGGCGGAACCCGCCTGGCCGGGATCTGCACCACGAGCACACCGCCGGGCCGTACCACGCGACGCAATTCCATCAACGCGCTGACCTGCACCGGGGGCGGCACATGTTGGAGCACGATCAGACTCAGCACGCTGTCGAAGGTGTCGTCGCCGAAGGGCAGCAACCGGCCGTCGTAGTGCTCGAAGCGAATCCGGTCCGGTTCCTGGTTGAGGCGCGTCGCGTAGTCGATCATGCTGGAGGCGATGTCGACACCGGTCACCGTCCGCACCCGCTCGGCGAGGGCGAAGCTGAGCCTGCCGACACCGCAGCCGAAGTCGAGGACGTGGTCGCCGAACCCCATCGACAGGGTGTCCAGGGTGTCCGCGACCCCGGAGATCACCCGCTGCCCGGTCGACAGGAACTCGTCGAGATCCCACTTGCCGTCCTTGCGGGCAGGATCGGACACCACGGCCCACAACGGATCATGTTGCCCGAGTCGCTCCCAGGTGGACCTCAGATGATCGACGTTCATCCGCGTCCCCGTTCCCGGCCGGACACCGGTGCTGACCCCAACTCGCCGAGTCGGTCGACCATGGCCCTGCCGACGGCGTCCGAGCTGCAGATCGACCGCACCGCCGCGCTCGCCCGCTCACCCATGGTCCGCCTGAGCGCGGGATCGTCGGCGAGCGCGCGCAACCAGCGAGCGGCCTGGTCGACGTTGGGTTCGGCCCACAACTGGCCCGGGCGATACCAGCCCGCGAATTTCGCGCCGAACCTGTGGTCGCTCGGCGTGATCGGCCGGATGTCGTACCCGACGACCGCGGCCGACCCGGGCGGCATGAAGTCCGTGTTGCCCCCGTACCCGGTCGCGACGACCGCCTTGCCGAGCGCCATGGCCTCGGCCATCCCCATCCCGAAGCCCTCGGACCGGTGCAGCGAGATGTAGATGTCGCAACTGGCCAGCAGGGAGTCCATTTCCTCGCGGGACAGGTCCGAGGTGATCAGGGTGCCGTTCACCTCGGCCACCGTGTTCGCCAGGTGCACGGACAACTCGGGGAACTCGTGCAGGTCGACGACCTTCATGACCAGGTGGACCGATCGTCCGCGTTCCTCCGCGCGGAACGCCCGCCGGAACGCCTCGATCACACCCCACGGATTCTTGCGCGCGTCGCTGGAGGACGCGCTGAAGCTGAACAGCACTACGAGGTCGTTCTCGGGGAGACCGAAGTGCTCCCGGTCCGCCCGCACACCGTCGAGTTGGGTGACCACATTGGGAATGACGGTGATCGGGATGTCGGTCACCGTGCGGAACGCCTCGGCGACGAACGACGAGACGACCCACAGTTCGTCCAGTCGCGGAAGCTGGGCCAGGGTGTAGTCCAGGATTTCCGGGAACTCCCACGCCCACAAGGCGATCGTGTACCGGTCCAACGCGTGTTCGGGGATGAGCTGGAACTCGTTGAGGTTGAGCAGCCACAGGTCGATCGGGTGTTCCTTGCCGCGCCGGAGTTCGGCGAGACGGGTGGGTACGGGCACCGATCGGTTCCAGGCCCGCGAGTTGAACTCGTTGAAGGTGATGGGTACCTCGGCGTCGAGCAGCGCCGCCGAATGCCGACGGGCGGACTCGGACAATCCTGTGGTGGCACGGGGATCGGCGAAGACGTTGAGCCCGACCGCGCGCGGAGTCGCCCGCGTGGGACGACTCGGTTTCGCGGTCTCGCTGAGCACCTGTCGGTACTTCGCCGCCACCGTGGGCCACGACGCCGTCTTGCGAACGTAGGCCCGCGCTTGGTCACCGCGGGCGCGGATGGCCCCTGGGTCCGATACGGCGTGTTCCATCAGTTCGAGCAGCGTCCGGGCCTCGCGCTCGGGATCGGTCGGCACCGTGAGGCAGAACGCGGGGTCGACATGCCGATGCTGCTGAAGGTCGCTGGTGATCACGACCTTGCCCGCGGCGAACGCCCGCGCCATCACACCGCTGGTCTCGCCTTCGGTGGGCCAGCGGAGATTCACCACCGCGTCGGACGCGCTGATCAACCGCTCGAACTCGGGCTTGGACGGGCTGAGTGCGAAATGCACCGAATCACCGATGCCCAGTTCGGCGATCGTCCCTCGGATCTCGTCGCCGACCTCCGGGTAGTCGAGATGACCGGCGATGACCAGTCGCGCGTTCGGCCAGCGGCGGCGCACCTGGCCGAACGCCAGCACCGCGACCATCATCCGCTTGGTCCGGTTGAAGCCGCCGAAGACGCCGAAGACGACATCGTCCTCACGCCAACCGAACCGCGACCGTGTGGCGGTCCGATCGGTGTTCTCCCCGACCGTCACCCCGTGTGGGATGACGTGGATGGGAACAGTGGGGTACCTGGACTGGAGCCACTCGGCCGCGTACGGGTCGTGCACGATTACCGCGCTGCTGCTTGAGACGATGCGGCGCTCAAGGGTGAGTGTGCGGCTGTCCAACATCCGCACACCGTCCACATCGACCGCGGGCCAGCCGTTGAGCAACGCGGGATCGTCTACGGCGCCCCAGATCGGACCATGCGCGTACTCGACCTCGCGCTGGAAATCCGGGTTGTCCGGTCCGTCGAGGTATCCGTGATGGAACCCCAACAACGAGGTGTCGTGCAGTACGACCACCCCTGGCGTGGCGAGCGCTTGCCGGTAGATCCACAGATGCGTGTCCGCGTGGTTACCCATCTGGTACAGGTGGGTGGCCGGTGTCCGGGTCGCTCGGTCCGGGCCGACGACCGCGCAGCCGTCGGGCACCTCGACCGCCGCCGGGTCTTCCGCGACCGCGACCAAGTCCGTGATGGTGCCCAGCGGCGCGATGAGTTCGTAGGCGTAGTCGGCGATTCCACTGCGGGCGGGCGGCAGCGGTGACCACAAGGCGACGGGCATGGTCGGACCGCTCATCGCCGGGCGGTCAGGCAGTAGCTGTTGGCACCCTGGACGATTTCCACCTCACGCAGACCTGCCGCCTCGACCAGGAATCGCAGCAGTGTCGGGTGTACCGGACGCGATGCGAACGGGTCGAGCAGGAAGTCATCCGACTGCCCGGTCGCGGGCCAAGGCGTCTCGACGAGCAGAACGCCGCCTGGCCGCAACGCCATACCGGCCAGCGCGGCGAATCGAGCGAGGTCCGCGTACTCAAGCCGCTCGGCGAAGCGGAACGCGGTGATCGCGCCCAACGAGCGTCGTTCCACAGTGGACAACTCGGTAAGCGGGTCGGCTTCGGCCAGTTCAAGCCCGAGGGCCCGACAGTGGCGCACGATGTGAGGATTCGCCGACGCCGCACGCCAGGAGAGGTCGGCGGAACGCAGTTCTTCGAGCCACTCGCCACGACCGGGCGACATGTCGAAAACAGGACCGGTCGCGCCTTCGGACTTGACCCCGCGCACGATCTCGATGTGCCTGCGCCGGTCCGCGCGGACGCGGTCGACCGGACCGTCGAGCAGC
>JALZNB010000198.1 GCA_030857905.1 Actinomycetota bacterium | reverse complement strand
CGACCAGGAGTTCGCCGCGCAGACCTTCATCGCCATCGCGCCGGACAACATGGATCCGTGTGACCTGCGGCAGCGCAAAGGGGAGGTCGCGGTGCGCGACCTCGTCGCTCGCAGGCAGCCGCTGTTCGCCTTCGCCATCCGTGTCGAACTCCGCTCGCACGACCTGGACACCGCGGAGGGCCGGGTGGAGGCGCTGCGGCGCACGGTCCCGATGGTCTCGCGGATCAAGGACCATTCCCTGCGCGACGAATACGCCCGCCAACTCGCGGGTTGGGTCGGCTGGGAGGACACGGCCACCGTGGTGCGGCGCGTCCGGGAGAGCGCGGGCGCTCCGGTGAAGACTCGGCGCACCCGTGCGGCCGATCCCAACCAGGCGGCGCTCGCGGTCGAGGTCGAGGGGCCGCCCCGGCCGGATCCGCGCGATCCCCGGCTCAACGCCCAGCGCGAGGTGCTCAAGCTCGCCTTGCAGGAGCCAGCGTTGGCCGGGCCGCTCTACGACTCGATGCCTGCCGACGTGTTCACCCATCCCGCGTACGCCGCCCTGCACCGGGCGGTGCTCGACGCGGGCGGTACCGCGTCCGGCCTCGCCGGAGCGGAACTGCTGGAAGCGGTCACCAAGAACTGTGCGACACCGCCGGAGCGGACACTGGCCACCGAGTTGGCGGTGGAGCCGATGCCGTTGCCGAACAAGAACGCGGCAGCGGAGCGGTACGCCTCGGCCATCCTCGCGGCGCTGCAGCGCGAACTCGTCGCCCGCCAGATCGCCGACATCAAGTCGCGCCTGCAGCGGGTGTCCCCGGTGGAGAGCCCGGACGAGGCGCGCGCCCTCTGGGGCGACTTGGTCGCCATGGAGGAGTGGTACAAGGCGTTGGGCAAGCAGGCGGCTGGAGGCATCAATTGAGCGGGTTGCTGCGCAGGCTCCTGGGAAGCGGGACTCCGACGGGTTTCCCCGGCGCGCTGGACAAGGACGAAGCCGTCGTCGCCTCGACCGCCATCCGCGGTGGGGGTCATCTGGTGATCACGTCGTTGGGTTTGTGGGTCCCGGACGGTGACGGAGTTCGCCGGATCGGGTGGCACCTGGTCTCGAAGGCGACCTGGGGCGCGGGCACGTTCGTGATCATCGAGGCCGAGGAGGTCGAACGTGCGGGGGATGCCGTGGTGCTCGCCGATCTTCCGCCGGTCAGGTTCGTGGTGGAGGAACCGGGCAAAGCTCCGCAAGCTGTACACGATCGGGTGACTGGTTCCATCCGGTCGAGTCATCATCAGGAACTTCCCGGTGGCGGCGCGTGGTTCGTCCAGCGCAAGGTGCCAGGACGTGACGGCGTGTTGTTGCAGGTCAGGCCGGACCAGGGAACCGACGTCGAGGCGGTGCGCAAAGTCGCGGCCGAGGTGGCGGCGAAGATCGCGGGCGCCCGGAACCTCGCGGACCAGTGAGGGCACGGCTAAGGTAACCGTACGTTCGTACGGTTTACTGGGAGGCTCGAATGTGGGACCCGGCGAAGTACTTGAGCTTCGGCGATTATCGGTCGCGCCCGTTCTTCGATCTCGTGGCGAGAGTCAACGCCGAATCGCCGCGCGCAATCGTCGACCTGGGCTGTGGCCCGGGAAACCTGACCATCACCCTGGCTCGTCGCTGGCCCCACGCGAGGTTGATCGGGATCGACTCCTCCGCCGCGATGGTGGACGCGGCGCGTGACGTGCAGAAGCGCGCGGTGCGCGGGGTCGACGTGCGCGAAGCGGAGATCCAGGATTGGACGTGCGACGCGCAGACCGACGTTGTGATCAGCAACGCGGCCCTGCAGTGGGTGCCGAACCACCCCGAGTTGCTGGTTCGCTGGGCCCGGCAGTTGCCCTCACGCGCCTGGATCGCGGTTCAGGTGCCCGGGAACTTCGCCGCTCCCTCCCACACGCTGGTGCGCGAACTTGTCTCCGAACCCGCGTGGCGTGGCAGGCTTGAGGCCGTTCGGCTCCGTGAGGAGAACACGATCCTCACCCCCGACGGCTATGCCGATCTGCTCGCCTCGGCGAACTGCGATGTCGACGCGTGGGAGACGACGTACTTGCAGCGCCTCGACGGCGAGAATCCGGTGCTGGAGTGGATCACAGGCACCGCCCTGCGCCCCATCCGCGCGGCCTTGGACGACGCCGACTGGGACGAGTTCCGCGCCACTCTGGCGCCGCGCCTCGACGTGGCCTACCCGCGTCGAGCGGACGGGACCACCTATTTCCCGTTCCGTCGGGTGTTCTTCGTGGCGAGGACGCCGTGAAAGTCGCCCTGGTCGCCCGATACCCGGTCAAGTCTCTGCGCGGTGAGTCGATCGAGGTGATCGAACTCGACGACCGAGGCGTCGTCGGGGATCGGCTGTGGGCATTGCGGGCGGACAACGGCGAGATTGGGTCCGGCTTGGGCGCCGGCCGTCTGCCTCGGCTGACAGAGATGTCGTCGAAGGTCCTGTGGGGTGTCCACACGGTCCTCCAGCTCCCTGACGGCCGCGAGTTCGCCACGATCGACCCGAAGATCGATGACGCCGTGTCGGAGTTCGTCGGCCAATCCGTGACGGTCGTCAAGGAAACCGAGACTCCGCACTTCGACGCGTCCCCGCTGCACCTGATCACCACCAGCACGCTGCGGTGGCTCGGCATCGACGAGGCCGACTGGATGCGTACCCGCGCCAACGTCCTCGTCGAGACCGAGGGCGACAACAGGGCCGAGGACGACTGGATCGGGCGCCGGATCAAGATCGGGACCTCCGAGGTGGAGATCACCGGCCCGGCCGTGCGTCGCGTCATGTCGGGCCAAGCCCAGGGCGAACCACCTGCTCGCCCTGAACTTCCCGCCGACCACGATGTGACTCTGGGTGCCTACGCCCGGGTGATCAACCCGGGCGTGATCGGTACCGGCGACCCCTTGCTGTTCCGCTAATCCTTGCGCGAGCCGACCGTCTCGCTGAGCTTCGCCCGCGCGATCCCAGCGGCCCCCTGCACAGCGGGATGGTCGGCCAGCTTGCGGTAGGTGCGCATGATCTGGTCATACCGCGCACGACCGGCCTTCGCTCCGAGGATGTACCCGAGCCCAGCGCCCAACAGAAACCCCACCACAGCGCTCGCCTCCGCGTCTTCGGTTCGACTATCTCCGCTCCATCCTCCCCCACGCCCCGGTGAGCCGCCGTGGCGCAGGGTAGGGGACCCCGGAGAAACCGGTTGAGAGCATGCGCTAGAGTTACTGATCGTTGGGCCAGCCCAACGAGAGCGTCAATCCTCCATAGCTCAATTGGCAGAGCATTCGACTGTTAATCGAAGGGTTTCTGGTTCGAGTCCAGATGGAGGAGCAAAGCCCCAGGTCACTGACCTGGGGCTTCGTGCTTCCCGACCCCATGGCGCAGGGGTCCCGGTGATCACGAAGATCGGCCGGGTATCCGCGATGGCCGAGGTGGTTCAGTAAGATCCGGTGCACTGGGGGCGGTAGCTCAGTTGGTCAGAGCA
>JALZNB010000170.1 GCA_030857905.1 Actinomycetota bacterium | reverse complement strand
CCCCTGCGTCGCCCCGCCACCCCGCTTTCCCTCGCGTCGCGAGGACGACAACTTCACACCGAGGCGACTCCACGCCCGCGCACGGCTTCGGCACAAAGCCCGCTGCGCGACGGTCGCCGCCAGTGGTGGGGCGGACCCCCCTGCACCGCCCCACCACTGGTTCTTCAGCGGATTCGGGTCATCAGCCGGGTCTGCCCGCCGGTTCACAACACGCGATCGCGCACGGTGCCCCATTGAGCGTGCATCCGCCGGTGGGAAGATCGGATAGTTTGCGTGGCGTCACCACGCCCGCCGGGGTGACGTGCTCACGCACCAACTCGACGACCAACTCGGCGAACCTGCCGTCGGCGTTCGGCGTCGCCGCGCGGGCATAGGCCATCCCGAGTTCGGTGGCCTTCTCGGCGGCCTCGGTGTCGAGGTCCCAGACGACTTCGAGATGATCGCTGACGAACCCGACCGGACACACCACGACCGCGCGGACCCCGTCGGTGTGCAGCGCGTCGAGGTGATCGCCGATGTCGGGCTCCAACCACGGGATCCGCGGCGGACCGGACCGGGACTGCCACACGAGGTCGTACTCGGCCACGCCCGCGGCCGCGGCGACCAGGCGCGCGGCCTCCGCGATCTGCCGGGAGTAGCGCCTGCCACCCTCCCGCGGCGGACCGGCGGCGATATCGGCCGCGTCCGGCACCGAGTGCGCGGTGAACACGAGTCGGTAGTCCTCGGGCACGGTCGACGCCGCCGCGGTGACCGCGTCGGCGAAGGCGGACACGAACAGCGGGTGGTCGAAGAAGTGCCGCAGCTTCAGCAGATCCGGCGCGTCGTCCCCGACCGCCGCCCGGGCGCGGGCGATGTCCTCGTCGTACTGGCGGCACGCCGAATAGCCCCCGTACGCGCTGGTCGGGAAGACCAGCGCGGAACGGACGCCGTCGGCGGCCATGGTCGCCACCACGTCTTCCACCATCGGGTGCCAGTTGCGGTTGCCGAAGTAGATCGGCAGGTCCAGCCCTTCCTTGGCGAGCCCGGCGTGAACCGCGTCGATGGCGGCCAGGTTGAGCCTGTTGATCGGCGACACCCCACCGAAGCGTTGGTAGTGCCGCTCGACCTCGTCGAGACGTTCCGGCGGCACCCCTCGCCCCCTGGTGACGTTCTCCAGGAACGGCCGGACCTCGACCGGGGACTCGGGGCCGCCGAAGGACAGCCAAAGCAACGCGTCGGTCATCGCACGATCCAAGCTCAGAGTCCGAGCGCGTGCACGCCGCCGTCGACCCAGACCATCGACCCGGTGGTCGCGGGCAACCAGTCCGAGAGCAGCGCGCAGACCGACTTGGCCACCGGGGTGGCGTCGTTGACGTCCCAGCCGAGCGGGGCCTTCTCGCCCCAGGCGTTCTCCAGATCGACGAACCCGGGGATGGACTTGGCGGCCATCGTGCGCACCGGACCCGCGGCGACCAGGTTGATGCGGATGCCCTTGGGGCCCAGCTCACGGGCGAGGTAGCGGTTGGTCGACTCGAAAGCCGCCTTGGCCACCCCCATCCAGTTGTAGGCGGGCCACGCGACGCGCGCGTCGAAGTCGAGCCCGACGATGGACGAGCCCCGGCCGAGCATCGGCAGCAGCGCGGTGGTCAGCGACTTCAACGAGAACGCCGAGACCTGCACCGCGACCGACACGTCTTCCCACGGTGCGTCGAGGAACGGCTCGCCGAGGCAGCTCTTCGGGGCGAACCCGATCGCGTGCACGACACCGTCAAGCCCGTCGACGTGCTCACCGACCCGCGCGGCGAGGGTGGCGAGCTGCTCGTCGTTCTGCACGTCGAGCTCCACCACCGGGGCGGGGTGCGGCAGTCGCTTGGCGATCCGCTCGACCAGGCTCATCCGGCCGAAGCCGGTGAGCACGACCTGCGCGCCCTGCTCCTGGGCCGCCTTGGCGATGTGGAAGGCGATGGACGAGTCGGTGATCACACCGGTGATCAGCAGGCGCTTGCCTTCGAGCAGTCCGGTCATGGCTGCGAGATCCTCCTGGAGAAAGTGGAACGCGGAACGTCAGTGGCCCATGCCCAGGCCGCCGTCGACGTTGAGCACGGTGCCGGTGATGTAGGCGGCCCGATCGGAGGCCAGGTAGGCCACCGCGTCGGCGACTTCCTCGGTGGTGCCGTAGCGGCCGGAAGGCACGGTGGCGAGGATCTGCTTCTTGCGGTCCTCGGTGAGCGCGTCGGTCATGTCGGTGGCGATGAACCCGGGTGCGACGACGTTGGCGGTGATGTTGCGGGACCCCAGCTCCCGCGCGATCGACCGCGCCATCCCGATGAGGCCCGACTTGCTGGCCGCGTAGTTGACCTGGCCGGGTGAACCGAGCAGCCCGACGACCGAGGAGATGTAGACGATCCGCCCGAACCGCGCCTTGAGCATCGCGCGCGTCGCCCGCTTGGTGACCCGCCAGGCGCCGGTGAGGTTGGCGTCGACGACCCGGGTGAACTGGTCCTCGTCCATGCGCATCAGCAACGTGTCGTCGGTGATGCCCGCGTTGGCGATGAGGATCTCGACCGGTCCGTGCGCGGCCTCGACCTCGGTGAAGGCCGCGTCGACGGCGTCAGCGTCGGTGACATCGCAGCGGACCCCGAAGAGTCCGTCGGGCGCCCCGGAGCCGCGGTGCGTGATCGCGACCTTGTCCCCCCGCGCGGCGAACTCCCGCGCGATGGCCAACCCGATCCCCCGGTTGCCCCCGGTGACCAGTACCGACCGCCCCATCGCTTTCCCCATCCTGGCCGACGTCGTCTGTCTGTCCGCAAAGGAGGCTATCGGTCGAGGGGACGCGCTGATCCCGTGGGCTCGCGCGTGCGGGCGGCCATTGCGACGCCGGGGCCATGTTTTCAATTTTTACGTATACCCAATACCTCGAAGAATTCTGGCCAACCACGGTCCGCTCTCGGTATGCATCTTCCTGCATGTTCCCTGCAGAAAGGACCAGTGGGATGTCCCTGTTCCCCAAGCTCCCCAAAGCCACCCTCGCCTCACTCGCCTCCGTCGCGATCGCCCTCACGACGGCGACGGCCGCGGTCGCCGCGATCGATACCCGAGCGCCCGTCCGGGACTCGCTCGTGCAGTCGGTCTCCGATGCGATGACCGCATACCGCGGTTCCGCCGCGCAGGCCTACTTCGAGTACGACCACGCGCAGCAGCCGAGGGTCGAGCCGAAGCGGGCCGACAGCGCCGGGCAGTGGGCGTTCGGCACCACCGTCATCCCGATTCCCGCCGACGCCAAGCACAAGCACGGCAGCCCGGAGAACGCGATCTTCCTCGCCCGCGCCACCGGCAGCGGCTGGCGGGTGACCTTCGACGGGACCCCGGAGTTCCGGGCATTGGTCGGGCAGGCACCGACCTCGGTGGTCTCCGCCGAGGAGAAGACCCTGTTCAGCAAGGTCCCCAACACCACGCTGGTCAACACCGGTCTCGCCCTGCCGTGGTCGCAGAACGCCTCATGGGGCTGGGGCGGTGGCCCGCACGGCTACAGCGGCAGCAACCGGCCGTTCAGCTCGATCGACTTCGGCGGCTACAACCAGAGCGTGCTCTCCCCCGCGTCGGGGAGGATCTACAAGTCCTGCATCAGCGGTGGTAGCGCGCTGGTGACCGTCGTACACGACAGCGGCTACCGGACCTCCTACTACCACATGACCAACCTGACCACCCTTCCCGACGGCACGGCGATTCAGCTCGGTACCCGCCTGGGCACTACCGGGACGGCGTTGCCCTGCGGCGGCAGCGCCAACGGTGCGCACGTCCACTTCACCCTGTTGTCCGGCAGTGGCTCCTATGTCGCCGTCCACGGCAAAACCATCGGTGGATGGACGTTCTACGAGGGCGCCCAGGCGTACCAGGGTTACGCCGACCGCTTCGGTACGCGGTCGTACCCGGGCAGCGGCCGGCTCACCAACTACGGCGTGAGCTGATCTGACGCCGTGCTCCGGCAGTCTCACGTCCCGAGCGATTGCCGGAGCACGTCCGCGTCCGCACAGTTGACCTGCCCAGGGTGCGCGACCCCCTGATCAGGGCAGTCGCTGCCCGATCACCAACGCGCCGGCCGCCGAGATCATGACCGCGAGAGCACCCAGGATCAGCCAGGGGCGACTCGCGTCGGCCTCCTTGATCTCGTACCCGATCTGCTCCCCCAACGTGTCGTACACGCTTCTGAGCTGTTCGGCCGTCGCCGCCCGGTAGAAGTCACCGTTGGACAGCTCGGCGATCTCCTTCATGGCGCTGTCGTCCACCGGCACCTCCTGCACCTGGTCCTCGATCTCGACCGTGCCGTCCGAGGTCCCGAACGAGATCGTCGTGATCGGGATCTCGCGGTCGGCCGCCGCCTTCGCCGCGGTGAACGATCCGCGCGGGTCGTCCTCGACCTCGGTCGGGATCGTCTGCTTGCCGTCGGACATCAGCACGATCCGCGCGGGCGGGGGACCCTCGGGCCCGCCGACCACCTGGGAGAAGCTCTCGACCGACTGCAGCGCGGCGAAGATCGCCTCACCGGTGGCCGTGGACTGGGCCAGTTTCAGGTTGTCGATCGCGTTCGCCACGCCGCCGCGATCGGTCGTCGGCGCGACCAGGACCGTCGCCGTGCCCGCGAAGGTGATCAACCCGAGGTTGACCCCCGGGGTGAGCCCCTCCACGAACGACTTCGCCGCCACCTGCGCCGCCTTCAACCGCGAGGGCGCGACATCGGTGGATTTCATCGACAGCGACACGTCGATCACCAGCACGACGGTCGCCCGGTTGCGAGGAACCTTCTGTTGGGCGGTCGGTCCGGCCATCGCCGTGGTCAACAGGAGCAGGCCCAGGATCAGGAACACCGGCGGCAGATGCCGAAACCTGTTCGGCCTGGCCGACTCGATGCCGCCCAGCAGTTCGAGATTGGCGAAGCGCAACGACCGCTTGCGCGACAACCGCTGGGTGAGGACATAGCCCCCGGCGAGCGCGATGACCACGAGCAGCAGCAGGAACCACCACGGCGAGGCGAAGTTGCGGAAACTCATGCCACCCCTCCCGACCAGCGTCGCTTGCGGGCGACCACGAAGCGGACGGTGTCGGCGATCCAGTCCGAGTCGGTACGCAGCACCAGGTGCCCCGCCCCCGCCCGGCGCAGGCAGGCGGCGACCGCCGTGCGGTGCTCGGCCGCCGCGGCACCGAACTCCTTGCGCAGCAAGGCGGAGGTCCGCACCTCGCGCTGTTTGCCCGACTCGGGGTCGGCCAGCACGACCGTGCCCACGTTCGGCAGTTCGATGTCGCGCGGGTCGACCACCTCGACGCCGATCAGTTCGTGGCGCAGGGACAGGGCACGCATCGGCCGCTGCCATTCGGTCGAGCCGAGAAAATCGGAGATCACCACGGCCAGTCCGCGCCGCCGAGGCGGTCTGCGCAGTTGTTCCACGGCTTCGGCGAGGTCGCCTCGGACGCCTCCGGTGGCGCGCGGCGTCTCCGCCACCTTCTTGACCAGTCCACGGGCATGGGCGAGCCCGCCCCTGGCCGGGACGCGGATCATCCGATCGCCGGTGGCGATCAGCGCACCGATCCGGTTGCCGCCGCCTCGGGTCAGGTGCGCGATGGCGGCGACGGCGGCCACCGCCAGGTCGCGCTTCTCGCACGCGGCGGTGCCGAAGTCGAGGCTCGCGGACAGGTCGACCACCAGCCAGGTCTCCAGTTCCCGGTCGGCGACGGTCTCCCTGATGTGGGGGACGGTCGTGCGCGCGGTGACGGCCCAGTCCATCCGGCGCACGTCGTCGCCGGGTTGGTACGGGCGGGCTTCCCCGGGGTCGGACCCCGGTCCCGGCACGAGTCCGAGGTGGTTGCCCTGCAGGAGTCCGTCGAGCCTGCGCCGCACGTCGAGTTCCAGCAGCCGCAGGCCCGCTTCCATCCGATCGCCGCGCAGGACCGGCGGCGCCCAGTTCGGGGGCTCGCCCTCGGCGGGCTTGTGCCTGCTCACGGCCTGCCGGCCACCCCGGCGGGCGCCGGATGCCCGGCGGGCGCCTGCGGCCGGGCGGACACCTGCGGCAGCGGCACCGTCTGCATCACGCGGGAGATCATGTGGTCGATCGGCACACCTTCGGCCAGTGCGTCGTAGGACAGCACGAGCCGGTGACGCAATACATCCGGCACGACGTCGACGACGTCCTGGGGCAGCACGTAGTCGCGGCCGCGGACCAACGCGAGCGCGCGAGCCGCCGCCACGATGCCGAGGCTGGCCCGCGGCGAGGCACCGTAGGCGATCCAGCCCGCGACATCGGTGAGGCCGTGCTCGGCGGGCGTACGGGTGGCCAACACGAGCCGCACCGCGTAGTCGACGAGCGCGTGGTGTACGAAGACCCTCGACGCGACGCCTTGCAGGCGGGTCAACTCCTCCGGGCTGAGCACCTGGCTCGGCTCGGGCGGGGTCACCCCCATCCGGTAGACGATCTCGCGCTCTTCCTCCGCCGTCGGGTACTCGACGATGATCTTGAAGAGGAAGCGGTCGCGCTGGGCCTCCGGCAGCGGGTAGACGCCCTCGTTCTCGATCGGGTTCTGGGTGGCGAGCACCAGGAACGGGTCGGGCATCGGGAAGGTCTTGCCGCCGATGGACACG